>JAMLGR010000010.1 GCA_023957775.1 Fimbriimonadaceae bacterium
GGGGCGTGGGGCGTGAGGCGTGAGGCGTGAGGCGGGAGGCGGGAGGCGTGAGGCGTGAGGCGGGGGCGTGAGGCGTGAGTTCCGTGCTCTAAGCCGAGGGTCTCTACACGCCCGCCAAGCGGGCGTGGCACGCAGGGTCATGCTTACCGCCTTTTCATCGGCGCTTGAGCGCTTCGTTTCCAACGACCGCGCCGGATGGGCCGAAGCGGCCTTCGCGCTCTCTTGCCCACCAACGGCGGCGGGTCGGTGGAAGTCTGGGGCTGCCTCACGAATGTGCGGCAGCCCCAAAGCTCGGTGGGAATCACCCTCGGACGAACACGTCCTGTTTGCCGTTCGTATCGCCCGAAACGAGGTTCGTGGCCGCCGAGACGAACATCACCGTCTGCCCGTCGTCGCTGATCGAGGGAACCGTGCTGGCCCCGTTCGACTGCGCGCCCGAGGCAGTCACCGACGCGCGCGCGGTTTTGTTGAGTTGGCGGTCCCGAACGAACACGTCCGAAACGCCGTTCGTGTCCTTGTTCTTGCCGATCAAGTTGTTGGCCTCGGACTGGAAGGCCACGAATCGGCCTTCCGCACTCATGCTCACGCCCCACCCTCCCGTGTTGCCCAGGCCGCTTGGGCCGGTGCCCTGCTTGCCCGTGGAGTCCACGGACACCCGCTCGGTTGTGTTGCTCTGACAGTCGCGCACGAACACGTCGAGCGTGCCGTTCGTGTCCTTGGACACGAGGTTCGTCGCGTACGAGGCGAACGCGATGTAGCGGCCATCCGCGCTCATGGCGTTGGAGAATCCGTCGCCATTCCCTTGCGCTCCGCTTTGACTCATGGACACTCGGATCGTGGTGTTGGTTTGGAGGTCGCGGCCGGAACACGTCGAACCGTCCGTTGGTGTCCCCAGCAAAGTGGACGCGCGCACGGTGCTCTGGGCGTGTGCGCCGACGACGAGGGTGAGCATCGCAGTTGCGATTGATGTTACGAGTGGAAATGTGACGGCGGTGTGACGGGTTTTGAACCGTCAGAGAGCGCCGCACCCAGGCTCGCTCCCGTGAACAACCCGTGACGGAGCCTGTCACACCCCAAGTCGCATCCTGTCGGACGTGGAACGACAAACCCCGTTCTTCCGTCCCGGCGGGACCCTCGATCCTCGGGCGGAGAGCTATCTCCGGCGATCGGCCGACGCGGTGCTGCTCCGAGCCCTCCTCGACCGCGAGTACGTCTACCTCCTGGACTCGCGTCAGAAGGGCAAGTCCTCCATGGTCGCGCGCGCGATCGTGGGCCTCCGCGAGCGGGGCGTCCGCACCGTCAAGCTCGACCTCCAGCGCGTCGGGGCCAATGTCTCGCCGGAGCAGTGGTACGCCGGCCTGCTCGCAGGCGTCGGCGACGAGTTGGGACTGAGCGCAGAGGTGTTCGGCCACTGGGCTCAAGCCAGACCCGTAGGGCCGATGGCGCGCTGGATCGGGACGCTGGGCGAGGTCGTGCTTCCCGCGTTCGCCGATCCGATCGTCGTGTTCGTCGACGAGGTCGACTTTGTGCGGGCCCTGCCCTTCTCCACCGACGAGTTCTTCGCAGGCATCCGCGACTGCTACAACCGGCGCGCCGAGTCGGAGGCCTTCGGACGGCTCACGTTCTGTCTCGTAGGCGTCGCGACCCCCTCCCAACTCATTCGCCATCCCAAGATCACGCCGTTCAACATCGGCCGACGGCTCGACCTCACCGATTTCACGCTCGAGGAGACCCGCCCCTTCGCCTACGCCCTCGACGCGCGGGGAGTGGACGGAGCCGCGCTCGTGGAGCGCATCCACTACTGGGCAAACGGCCATCCGTACCTCACCCAACTCCTGTGCAGCCTGGTCGCGGACGCGCCGGGGGCCGGGCCGGAAACCGTCGACCGAATCGTCCGCGAAACCCTGCTCAACGCGGAATCGCGCGCGCGCGAACCCAATCTCGCCGACGTCGAGAGACGTCTGCTCGAACCTGACCTCCCCGCCCCCGACAAAGAGGAGCAGCGCTGCCAGGTCCTCGACGCGTACGGTCAGGTCCTTCGCGGACGGACGGTCGAAGGGGGAGACGACGACCCCCTGGTCGCGACCTTGCGCTTGTCCGGCGTGTGCGTGGAGAGACACGGCCGCCTGACCTTGAGGAACCGCCTGTACTCGAAGGCCTTCGACGATGCCTGGCGCAAGGCCAACCTGCCCGAGGCCGAGTTGAGGCGGCAGCGGAGGGCCGCTTGGAAAGCGGCTCTGAGCACGGGCGCGGTGGCGCTGACGATCGTGGCGTCGATCGGGGCCCTTGCCATCCGGAACGCCCAACTCGCCGCCGATCGGGAGCGCCTGCTTCGACGCGCCGAGGCGCTAGGCAACGAAGCCGCGCGACAAGCCTACGTCACCCGGATGAACCTGATGGACATGCAAGGGTCCGACGGTCTCCGCCGGGCCGCTTTGCTCGATCTCACCGGTGCGTACCAACGCAAGGGCTGGGAGTGGCACCGTTGGAACCTGCTCCTCAACGGCCAGCTTTCGACCCTCCGCTTTCTTCCCACCGGCGGCTTGCTCGCGTTCGGCCCCCACGGGCAACTCGTTGCCGAAGTGACCGTCGACCCCTCCGCCGTCCGGGTCTGCTACTCGGATGGGACAACCTGGACCACTCCTCCCGCCGAGACCCGTTGGATCGTGCGCCTGGGCATGACCCCTCCCCATGCACGGGCGTACACCGCAAGAGTCGCTCCCCTCTTTCGCCGGCTCAAGGCCGGGAACACGATTGCGGTCGACGCCTCGCCCGACGGCTCCCAAATCGCCTACTACGACATCGAAGACCGAGCCTACCGGCTCGTCACGGCCGCAGGCATCACCAAGACCCTAATCTCCCCCACCGACCGACCGAACAACATCCTCGGTGTCTTTTCCTACGATGGATCGAAGTTCGCCATCCTGACGGCGGACGGGCGTCTCCGCTGCTACGATACGGAGACCGGACGGGCCCTCTGGGACAGTCCCTGCCGGGAACCGATCTATCTCTCTTTCTCACCTGATGGTTCGCTCGTGGCCGTCGCCCTCAACGAAGAGGCAATCCCCATCTTCGATGCCGCTGACGGGCGTCAGGTCGCTTTGCTTGAGGGACACACCGCGCCCGTACGCTCCGTGGAGTTCTCCAAGTCAGGAAAGTTGCTGCTCAGCGCCTCGCAGGACGGTACCGCCCGACTGTGGTCCGTGCCGCAACGCAAAACGCTTCAGACGTTCACCGGGCACCGCGATCTCCTGATGGGAGCGGCTCTGTCCCCGGACGGACGCCGGGTCGCCACCTGCGCAAACGACGGAGAGGTCCGCCTCTGGGACGTTCACCCGCCCCCCGCCACCGCGATCGTTGTCCGGGTTTCCGATGAGATGCACCGACTTGTCGAGAGCCCCCGAAACGAATTGTGGACGGCCGGCTCCAAGGGAGGCTTTGTGGCTTCCTTCGACCCGGACACCGCACAAATCGCCGCCACCTTGCCGCTCGGCACGATCGCCGACGATTCGGCCATCGCCGCCGATCCGGACGGTCGCAACATCGCCTGTTTCGGCCCAGACGGTACGGTACGGCTGCTGGATGTAAGAACGCTCCGGGAACGGCAGCGCTGGGACGTGGGTTCGATGCAGCCAGGCCCGCTTCAAATCTCCCAAACCGGCCTCATCGCCGCAGGATTCAAGGATGGAACGCTGTTGCTGCTCCAACCGGGATCGCCCGACGTCCGCCGTCTGGAAGGACACGCCGAACGGATTCGCTCGCTGGACTTCCAGCCCGGTGGGAAGTTGCTTGCCAGCGCTTCGATGGACCGCACCGTACGGATATGGGAGGTGGACACGGGCAAGCTCCTCAGGGAATGGGCGCCGGACAGCCCAGGCACCCCCGTTGGGGTCCAATTCTCGCACGACGGCAGGCTCCTCGCCTGCGCGAACTACGACAACACCGTGGCGGTTCTGAACATGCGGGGTGGCCCTGCGAAGGTCCTGCACGGACACTCCCACCGGGTCTTCGGAGCGCGGTTCTCACCCGACGACACGCGTATTCTCTCCTACGGGTACGACGGCACCGCGAGGCTGTGGGACACTCGCAAGGGCACCGAAATCGCCGTGCTGCGCCACGACAGTTGGGTGTCCTCGGCGCGCTTCTCTCCAGACGGCGAACGCATCGTCACGGCATCGGCGGACAAGACCATCCGCATATGGGACGGCCGCTTCGGCGACGAGTACATGGTGCTCCGCGACCATACCGAGGCCGTGTTCGACGCCGCCTTCACCGCCGATGGCAAATCCATCGTCTCGGCGGCCAACGACGGCACCGTGCGCGTGTGGAGGTCGAAGTGACCGGCATTTTCCGACGAATGCGGTCTAGTAACGACCCGATGGACTCCGTATGCTGTTAGGCATGGATCGTGAGTCGCCGTTCTTTCGTCCGGGCGGGACGATGGATCCCAGTGCGCAGAGCTACATCGAGCGCGCCGCGGACGCACGCCTGCTCGAGGCTCTGCTGGCCGGCGAGTACGTGTTCGTCCTCGACTCGCGCCAGAAGGGCAAGTCGTCGATGGTTGCCCGCACGATCGTCAAACTCAAAGAGCACGGCGTACGCACCGTCAAGCTCGACCTCCAACGCATCGGCGCGAACGTCACGCCCGAACAGTGGTACGCGGGGCTTCTGGCTGGCATCGGGCAAGAGCTGGATCTCACCAAAGAGCTGTTCGCGTACTGGGGCGAGCGACAGGCGGTGGGACCGCTCGCACGCTGGCTCGGAGCCCTGGAGTCCGTCGTGTTGCCCGCCTTGCAGCAACCCCTTGTCGTTTTCGTCGACGAAGTCGATTTCGTTCGCGCGCTTCCCTTTCCCACGGACGAGTTCTTCGGCGGCGTCCGCGACTGCTACAACCGGCGCACGAATGGTGCCGGTTTCGACAAGCTCGCGTTCTGCCTTGTCGGCGTGGCCACTCCTGCCCAACTCGTGCGAAACCCCGAGATCACGCCGTTCAACATTGGTCGTCGCCTCGAACTCTCCGACTTCACGCTCGATGAGACGCGGGGGTTCGCCCAAGTGTTGGATGCTCCCACCCGCAGCGGAGAGGCCCTGCTCGGCCGGGTCCACCATTGGGTCAACGGCCACCCTTACCTCACGCAGCTGCTTTGTAGCCACCTTGCTGCAGACCAAGCGCTCGCCAACCCGAAGGACGTGGACCGGCTCGTCCAGACGCTCTTCCTTTCTCCCGAAGCGCGCCAAAGCGAGCCGAACTTCACCGACGTCGAACGGCGGATGCTGGAGCCCGACATCCCCGGCATGACGCCCGAGGAGCGGAAGATCCAAGTGCTCGAGCTCTATGGCCGCATGCTCAGGGGCAAGCCGGTGGAGGGGCCTGAGGAGAATCCCGTCGTGGCCACTCTGCGACTCTCCGGCATCGGCCACGAGGAGGGTGGAACGCTCCGCGTGCGCAATCGCACCTACCAACGCGTCTTCGACGAGAACTGGCGTAAGCAACGCCTTCCCGACGCCGAACTGAGGCGCCAACAAGGTGCTGCTCGCGTCGCCGTCCTCCGCACCGCGGTCGTCGCGGCAGCCGTCGTGCTGGCGGTCTCGACCGCCGCGGTCGGCATGTGGCGGCTCTCCAACGATCGCCAGCGGTCGTTCACGGCGCTGCAGCAGCGCACGAACGAACTGAACAAGGTCTCGAATGACCGCCAGACCGCGCTCTCGGCTCTCGAAGAACGCACGAAGGAGCTCGACGCGTCGGCAGCAGCCCGCGAGCTGTCGCTCACGGCCCTCCAGAAGCAATCCCGCGAGTTGAAGGAGCTCGCCGAGCAGAAGAGCCGAGCCCTTGCAGACCTCCAGGCGCGCACCGACGAACTGATTGACCGCACCTACGACGCGCGCATCAACGTCATGCAGGGCGACCTTGCCGCAAACCGGTGGACACGGATGACGCGGCTGGTCGAAGCCACGGCCGACAATCCGAACCGCGGGTGGGAGTGGGGACACTACGCGCTTTCCATCGACTACGGAAGCCCGCGGGCCGCCTTCCGCAAATGGAGCCGGCTCGAGGAGCAGCCCGACGGCCGCATCCTCGTTTCCACGTTCGACGGGCTCTACGACTTCGACTCCATCCCCCCTAAGCGCGTCCAGAAGATCTCTTCGACCCCGGGCTTCACTCCCGGAATCCGTCGGGGCGCGTTTCGGGTCCAAATGATCGACTCGACCCGCGGAGACGCGATTCGCGATGCCGAGACCGGCAAGCTCCTGGTCAAGGCGCGCAACTACTCGATAATCTACGACGTGGATCCCAAGCGCCGTCGCTACCTCCTCTTCGTCGGGCAGGCCGACGACAAGTCGATCGAACTACGCCGAATCGACGACGACGCCCTTCTCGCCTCGTTCCAGGGCCCCGACCAGGCGAACGCCGGCCGGTTTCTGCCCGATGGCACGTTCCTGGGCATCTTCGCCACCCCGAAGGAGGGGGTGGCAGAAGTCTGGCACTGTGCGCCGGACGGCCGGGTCCTCACCAAAGCGCCGTCGGATCAGTGGTACGCGTCAGGCATCGCGACCGACGCCCAAGGCACGCTCTACGCCGCCTATGGGGACAACGCCAAACTCGAAATCCGGCGGGTGAAGGACCATCAGGTGATCGCGACGCTTCCGGACCACCCGAAGCCGCTCACCGACGTCGTGTTCTCGCGCGACGGCAAGCAGTTGCTGACGGGCTGCGAGGACGGCGTGGTCCGCCTCTTCGCCGCGGACTCCGGCGCGCAAATCCGAGTCCTTCCGGGGCTCACCTATGCGATCCGGACCGTCGTGTTTCTTCCTGACGGAAAGGGATGGTGCGCCATCGACCAGGAAGGCCACTTTCAGGTGTGGCGACGCTCGACCCCCCTCGCGCTCGAGGAGTTCCGCGACCAGGTGGGGAGAATTGGCGTCGCGTTTGTGACGCAGGACAACCGGCGGCTCGTTTCCACATCGTCCCACGGGGCGGTCATCAGCCGCGACCTCGTCACGGGAATGGTGGTGCAGAGGCAGTTGCTCGAGCGGGGAAAGACGCCCCACGTCGGCGGCATGCGCTCAAGACATCTCTACTGGATACGCCCCGACGGCGGGCTCGAGCGGTTGGCGACCGACACCCTGCAGACCCTGAGCGCGACCGAGGCCTTCCTGCCAAGACCCATCGTTTTCGTGTCGGTGATCGACAGGGGCCGCCACCTGTTCGTCTGCGGCGCCGACCGCATCTACGCTGTGCTCGACGCGCGCACCCTCAAGGTCATCCGTCGCTTTGAACCCAAGGCCACGCAATCGGGGTTGGACGCCCTGGGGGTTCGAATCCTCGACGCCTTCGCCATGAACCCCGACGCGCCCGTCTTCGCCATCTTCCAAGGCGACGTCGGCAAAATCATGGTCTTCTCCGCGAGCGACGGGCGGCTGGTCACCCAGTGGGCGCCCCAACAGAAGGTGCTGGCCATGGTGCTTGCGAAGAACGGCTCCGAACTCGTGGCCAGCGAAGGGGTCCTCTCCCAAGCCCACGATGGCCGCACCCTGATCTACGACGCCGCAACGGGCCGGCAAGTCGGCGAGCTCAGGCACCCGGGATTGGCGATGCTGTGGCCCCAGTACTCGGAGAAAACCGGCATCTTGGCCACCCTCGGAGGGGGCAACAGCAACATCGTGTTCCTGTGGGACGTCGCCGCAAGGAAGAAGATCGGGGAGTTCAGGCCCGATCCCCGCACGATGATGTTCTACTTCTCGCCGGACGGCAGACGCATCGTCACGAATTCGCCGGACGGAACCGTGGCGGTATGGAACAGCCGGACTGGAGAGCAGTACTTCCAAATGCCCTACCCCGGCAAGATCACCTACCAGCCCTACGGGCGGGGCGCCGGGGCGCAATTCTCGCCCGACGGCCGCCGCCTCGTGCTGTTGTCAGAGAACGGGTGGGTGCGACTCTGGAACAGCCTGGCATGGAATTGACGCGGGGCGGTTCACGCGCCGGCGCCGGCCCACGGCCAATGCCCCCAAGCCCAACACGACAATCGTCGCAGGCTCGGGAACCGGGTCGTAACGAAAGAACGCGTTGGTGTTGTTCTCGCGCCAGTAGCTGTAACGCGATCCGTCGTAGACCGCTCGGGCGTAGTGAAACACCGTTGGCGTATCGTCGACCCTTGTCCAACTGTTGGAAGCGATGGTGTACTCGTACAACCCGAGCGGGTCGGAAGAGTTCACACCGGTGTTGAGGAGGAGCTTCCCCCCGCCCACATCGAGCAGTTGGTGTTGGTAGGTGGTGACGGGGATGTCCGCGAGGCGCTGCCAACTGATCGTCGACGGATCGAACGCATAGAAGTGCGAGGATGGGCTCAACCCATCCTTCTTTCCCACGGTCAGATAGAACTTCCCGTCGGCGCGCGCCATCGAATTGTAAGCCATCGGCTCGGGGTTGTCGGCGATCGGCAAGAAGTCGGAGGCGCCCTGCCTTCGGAACATTCGCTGATCCCACATGCCCCCGGTGTAGTAGAAATCCACGCCGTCCGTCGAGCCGGCCCCGTACGGCGCGGGGCCCCAGGTCGGGCGCTGCCAGGCGTCCGCGGCGATTTCATACCGGTAGAACTCGTTTGCCCAGTTCCCGCGGTTCATGTAAATCCACCCGTCGTGGATCGTCACCGCGACGTTGTGTTCCATCGGCGCCAGCGCATCCGCCAACCTCGTCCAGGTGTCGCTTCCGATGTTGTACCGGTAGAACTCGGGAGAGACCCGAAAGCTTCCTCCCCCGAGTGAAACGTAACCCACCGTGGCATAGATGGAGTCGCCCCCCTCGTACACCATCGTGTTCGCCGAGCAGTTGCCTTCGGGAACAGGAATCGATGCCAACTGATGCCAGGTGCCGGCCAACGAACTTTCGGCCAGCACGGTCGCGGCAACCACGATCAAGAACCTCATATCAAGAACCTCTCCAATCAGCGAAGTCTGCAAAGGGCGTCCTGCGCGAAGCGCCTGAAACGCTCCATTGTGAGCGGGGAAAGTCAACAAAGCGCACGTCTCAGGTACGCCTCGTACGCCGGAACCCGGAACCCGGCCTCCTGCCCCGCGCTCGCCAACACCCCGGCGGCCCAAAGCCGCTGCCGTGTCGAGTTGTGCTCCAAAGGCTCCCTGGCCAACAAGCGCCGCACTTCCGCGGCGGTTTCGGGATCTCGCCGGATCGCCTCCCAGAGATGCCGAAGGTGCTCGCCAAACGGACCCTCGTCGTCCGCCACCTTGGCGGCCAACTCCTCCGTCGTTCCGCCACGGGCAAGGAAGGCGAAGGCGCGCTGCGAGAGGTAGGGATGTCCGCACGCAGCCTTCCACACCGCCGCCGAATGAAGCGGATCTCCAACCCCGTATCGCGCGCCCAACTCCGCCACCTCTGACTCCGTGAAGTCGCGGAGACTCACGCGCACGCCCACGTTGAATGGCGATTGGTTCAGATCGGCGATGAAGAGATGCGCCTCGGTCGCGTAGCTGATCAGGAGGCACAACCTCTTCCAAGGGCCGTCCGGGTCAAGAGCCCGGCGGTTGTGCCAACTCCTTACGAGGCCGAAGAAGTCGTCTGCATACTCCGTTCCGAAGACGCGGTCCACCTCGTCCATCGCCCAGCACACCGGCCCTTCCACCTGGCGCAGCAACGACTCCACCAGCGCGTCGAGATTGGAGTTGGGACCGATCCACTCGTTCCACGAGGGTTCGTAAGTTAGCCCGAGCTGAGTAGCGAGACTGTGGACCAGAGCCCGATACAGCGTCGCGGAACGCTCGATCTCGGAACGACTGAGAGCCTGGAAGTCCGTGACCGCCACCGCGTGACCCGCTCCGCGGGCCCGCCCCGCCGCGCGGGCGACAAGCGAGGTCTTGCCGGTTTGGCGCGGGCCGAACACCAGCACCACGGCCTCCTGCTCACCCATCGCCTCCTCGACGCGCCGGTCGGCGGCGCGCTCGATGTACAGCCGGGATCCCGCAGGAACGGCGCCGCCGGAAGCGGCTGCTTCCGGTTCAACACCCTCTTGGTTGGCCGGATGTCCTTCCCGCGCCGAAGCTTCCCAGTCGAGTGCGCCAGGGACGCGCCACTCCGGAGCGTCCAAGGCCGCTGCGGCGGCGGCGCCCGGCGTTTGGCCGTACTCGTCCGCCAGCATCGTCTCGAGCGCCTCGTACTGCTGGAGCGCCATCGTGTGATTCCCCATCGATGCGTAACCCAGGATCGACGCGACGTAGGGCTCTTCCCGCAGCGGCGCGAGCAAGGTCGCCGCATGGGCGAGCCGGACGGCCTCCCTTCCTTGTCCGCGGCCGACCAGCGTTCGGCACAACTCGTCCACCGCCCGGCAGTACATCTCCTCGTACTGCCTGCGGTAAGCGAACACCCAGTCGTCGTCCAGCGGGGCCAGCAACGGCCCGCCGTAGAGCACCAAGGCATCGGCCATCGCCCCGTCGTCGTCTCCCTGCGCAGCCGCGAGCAACGATTCGAACTCCTCCACGTCGGACTTCACGGCCTCGACCGCCAACATCGTCTTGCCGTGGTCGGTTCGCACCCACTTGCCACGCTCTCCCTCGTCCTCGAGAGCATCGCGCAGGTCGGCGATCGCACGCCGAAGGCTTTGGGCCTGACGGTCTCCGTCGGAGTCCGGCCACAAAAGGTCTTGCAGCGTGTGGTTCGCAATGGGTCTACCCTTGTTCAGGGCCAAGAACGCGAGCAGAGCCCCCACCCTTCTGGAACGGAAGCTCGCCGCCGTGCCCGACGACACGACCTCGAATCGTCCCAACATACGAATCTGCCACATGGTTCAAGGGGCCGTCGCAACCCAGTGGAATGAGATTCCACGAACCTTGCGCCGCATCCTGCATGCCGCAACCCTGCACGTTTCCCAGACATAAGGCCGGGTTTCGCCCCGGGGCGCCGATATCACTGGAGCCGCGAGAACCGCCGACTCTCTCCCCCTGCGGATCGTCGGGTTCAGTCCCTCGGGTGCTTCTCCATCACCTCGCGCTCGAGCGCCTCGACGCGCTGTTGCGCCTCGCGATCGCTGAGAACGCGCATGTACTGGACCGCTAGAACATTCACCCAGAAGATCCCATCGTGGTCGTGCACCCCGTCCTTCTTGCGGTACACGAGTTCCAGGCACAACATGTCGTTCTCGTGCCCGCGCACGAGGTAGACGCACTGGTCCGCACGGTGCTCGGCTAGGGGTCCCGGCGTCCAGCGCACTTCGACGAACTGTCCCACCAGCTCCATCCGGCTCCGATCGCGGTCGAGAACGTTGATGTCCATGGATTCAGCATAGTCGTGAACCGGTTTGCCGTGCATGTCCCCGAATCCGGCGACACCTTGCCGACCCGTAATTTTGCCGGGTTCTTAGGAATCTTCTTCCCTTCGTTCGACGAGACTAGTACAATGATCGTGTCTGGTTGTTTGTTGAAGGAGATGTGATGAATTTTCAACGCCCGCTCTTGATCGCCGCCCTCGCCTTGGGGACCACTTCGGCATTTGCCGCCCCGTACTCGTGGGTGAACTGGACGTCGTGGACGAACGGTGTCACTGCTTCTGGAACTATCAGCACCAGCAATGGCCTCGTCGGCGTGACGGTGACCGGCGGCTTCACCGACCTGCTCACGAACTACCCCGCATGGACGCCGACCACCAGTTGGGCCGACGGGTCCATCGTCGACAATGCTCCGGACAATACGTCCATTGTCAAACTCATCAGTCCGACCACCATCACGGTGACGTTTGATCGCGCTGTCTCGGACCTTGCGTTTGCCGTGTGGAGCGTCGGGCAGAATGGCAATGCCGTCACATACTCCTTCGACCACAACCTGTCGTTGGTGACCGGTGGCCCGAGCACCGAATACGGTGGCCAAACCATCACGACGACGGCAACGACGCTCACCGGCGAGGAAGGCAACGGGACCGTTCTCTTCGCCGGCCCGCTGACGTCGCTCACCTTCACCACCAACCCCGCCGAAAACTGGCACGGGTTCAACCTCGGCCTGAAGACCGCACAGCCCGTCCCCGAGCCCTTCACGATGGTGCTCGGCGCAGCCGCACTCGCGGTTGGTGCCAACCGACGGCGGGCCAAGAAAGCGTAACTCCTTTCCTTAACATCCAAACTTCGCCCCAGGTCCTCGACCTGGGGCGCTTTTCGTTTGCCCCTACGCCTTGAACGCGCCGCTCGTCACCCCTGCCATGAACGGCTTCGTGGCATAGAGGAAGAGCACCAGGAGCGGGATGCTCGCCAGCATGTACGCGGCGAACATCGTCGCGTAGTTCGCCGAGAGGTTGCTCTGCCCCATCAGGAACAAACCCGACGCCACCACGTGGTACTTCGCGTCCGAGTTCGTGATGAACGGCCAGAGGAAGTTGTTCCACGTGCCCAGGATGTTCACGATCGCCACCACCGCGATCACCGACTTCGACAAGGGCAGCACCAGCCTCCAGTACAAGGTGAAATGCCCCGCCCCGTCCATGCGCGCGGACTCGAACAGCTCGCCCGGCAACCCGTCGAAGAACCCCTTGAACAAGAAGATCGCGAAGATCTGGCCGCCCGCGATGTACGGCAGGATCAGCACCCAGTGCGAGTTCAACAACCCCAACTGCTTCACCCACATGAAGCTGGGAACGAGGGTCAGCACCCCCGGAATCATCATGAAACCCAACACCGCCAAAAACAGCGTCTCCCGCCCCCGGAACCGGCACCGCGAGAACACGTAACCCGATACCGTGCCCACGAGCACGACCCCGATCACCGTCACCAAACACACGAAGATCGTGTTGAGCGTGTAAGGACGCAACACCTCCCAAGCGTACGCGTAACCCTGCCCCAGTTGGCTCGCGACCACCCGCATCGCCTCCCAGTAACCGACACGGCGCACCGCAGCCCCCTTCTCCGTCGACGCGGCGACTTTGAACCCCTCGGTGCGCCCGGAAAGACGCTCGCGCGTATACTCCGCTCCCGCAACCGCGGCCTTGGGCCAGCCGAAGAACGAGTGGTTCATCTCCGAGTTCGTGCGCAACGAGTTGTTCAGCACGAACGCGAATGGCAGCAGGGTGAGCCCCAAGATCGCGAGCAGCGCCGCGTGAAGCCAGATCTGGCCGCCTCGACGCCTCATCCGGTCTCCCCCGCGAGCTCCTCCGAAGACCGGAAGTAGCGCATGTTCAGGATCGTCATCCCGAGGATCAGCAGAAACAGGATCACGCCGATCGCGCACGCGTAACCCATGCGCTGGAACGTGAACGCGTTCATGTACATCCAGAGACCCGGCACCATCGTCCGGAACCCGGGCCCGCCCCGAGTGAGGATGAACATCCCTTCGAACCCCTGCACGCTCCCGATCACCGTCAAGATCGTCAGCAGCTTGACCTGGCTCATCACCAGGGGGACGTCGACCTTCCAGAACTTGCGGATACCCCGGGCTCCATCAAGCTCAGCCGCCTCGTGGACGCTCTCCGAGATCCCCGCCAACCCCGCGTAGTAGATCAGGATGTTGATCCCGCCGGCGAACGGAAAGCCGATAAACAGGATCGCCCAAAGGGCCGTGCGCGGGTCGGTGAGCCAACCGCGCGTGAGGTCGTCGCGTCCCGCAAGGCGCAGCAGCTCGTTGAGGAAGCCCATGTCGTTGTAGACCATGCCCTGCCAGATCATCAGCCCCGCCACCCCGGGCACGACGATCGGGATCAGGAACATCACGCGGTAAAGGTAGCGCGCGCGCTCTGATTGGAGCGAGAAGATCAGGCGGGCGACGATCAGCGGCGCCGTCACGACCACCGCCAGCCCGAAGAGCGTGAGAATCCCCAGATTCAGGAAGCTGATCGCGAGGGTGGGGTCGTGGAGATACTCCACGTAGTTGGCAAACCCAACGTACCGCGACGCGCCCCCCACCTCGTACTCGTAGAACGAGGTCGCGAACGCCCAGACGAACGGCACCAGGCTGAACACGGCCAGCAGCAAGAAGGTCGGCGCCAACATGGCGTAGGGCGTGAGCGAGGGACGGGGCTTCAACGGGGCAACTCCCTCATGCCGGCTCGAATCGGCGCGAGTTCGCGCCACTTCGGTTCGAACTTCGAAAGGTCGATCCCCTTCCGCCGCACCACGGTTTCAGACGCGGTGCGCACGTTCGACTCCATCCACTTCATGAACTCGTCTTCGCCGATCCCGTCGTCCAGGTACAGATCCAGCATCCTGCGGAAGATCTCGTTGAAGCGCAGGTCGAACGCGTACAGCCATTTGGTGGTGGTGTAGTTGCGCTGCAGAATCTCGTGGAAAGGCATCAGCTCGGGGCGGGGCTCGACCCCCACGATGTTCGGCAACAGCGCAAGAACTTCGTTCACCACGAGGTCCGTGTTCTTCGGCACGGTCAGGAACTGGAGAAACGCGATGGCCCGCTGGAGCTTCACCGAGGTGGCGGCGTCGCCCGTATCGTTGATCGCGCTGTTGGTGATTTCAAACTGCGTCCCCGCCCCACCGACCACCACCATCGGGTGTCCGTCCGCGAAGCGGCTCGTGGAGCGTGGGATGGGCGGCAAGTAGAACACCCCCCACTCGAACGCCATGTCCGGGTCTCCGTTCAGCCGGTACACCATCGGGCTCGCGTCCCAAAGCATCGCGCCCTGCTGCGTCACGAACAGCCGGAAGATCTCCGACGCCATGTTTTTCTGGAAGTACTTGCGCCAGTTCTTGAGGAAGCGGAAGATCTCGACGTACCGGGGATCCCTTCGGGTGAAGAACCCCTTGCTGTTGAGGAACGCCAGTTCGTCCCAATCGAGGTAGCCCTTCATGTACTCCTCGCGCACGGGGTCCTTGGCGAGGTCGATGCCCGGCAGGATCTCCCCGTAGAACTGGTCGAACACGAGGTCCATCCCCCAGTCGGCCACCGAGGTCGATCCCACGAGGAACGGGATGAGCCCCGCGGCCTTGATCTTCTCCTCCGCTCGCACGAACTCGGGCCAGGTCGTGGGCACGCTCAGGCCCAGGCGCCGGAAGATGTTCTTGTTGTAGAACACGCCGGTTTCGATCATGTCGTAGGTGAGGCAGTACATCTTCCCATCGGGCGCTGCCTTGCCCCGGCTGATCGCTTGGTACTTGAACTGGTCCCACCACTGTACGCTGCCCGGCTCGCCCTTCGGAATGAACGGGTTGGGTCGCTCGAGGTAGCGGTCGAGCGGGATGTACCACCCCTTCTGCACGTCCTGCCACACGTCCTCGACGTTGACGTTGAGGATCTCCGGGGCCTGCTCGGCGGCGAGTTGCGTGACCAGGTACTCGCGCTGCCCCACGGGCGCCTCGGTGAACTCGATGCGCGTGTCGGGATAGAGCCGCTCGAACTCCTCGGCGACGTGCTTGAGCCCCTCGATCGGCTTCCCGACGTCCATCGGACGCCGATCCGGCATGTAGATGCCCGGCGCGAATCGCAGCGTGTACGGGCGCGACGCCGAGGATTGCTGCGAAGCGCCCTCCACACCGTCGGAGGCTTCCCCGCGCGGCCAGAGGGCCCACGTGGCGAATCCCAGGATCAGCACGAGAGAGAGATTGCGCAGCAAGCTGATCTCAGTCTACAACTCGCGCAAAAAGAGAACTTGCGGACAACTCCTAGAAAACCGGCCTCCCACTGACTAGAATGGGCAAGGGTTCGACGCAATCGCCATGGTGACACAAGCACAGATCGACGCGTTCCACAAGGACGGCTTCCTCAATTACGGGGCGCTGCTCACGCCGGAGGAGACTCGGGAGTTGCGCGAAGCCCTCCAGCGCGTGCTCGATGGGAGCAGCGAGGCGAAACCCGAATCCACCACCAATCTCTCGGGCGGCAGCGAAGAGGTGGTCGTCCAAGTCGTCAACGTCTGGGAAGCCGAGCCCGCGTTCCGACGCCACCTTTTCCACCCGAAGCTCGTTGCGATCGTCGCCGCGCTCATGGGAACCGACACCGTGCGCGTGTGGCACGACCAGGCGCAGATCAAACCGCCCCGCATCGGCGGCCCGACCGTGTGGCACCAAGACTATCCCTATTGGCCCGTGATCGCTCCCGCAGACCTGGTGAGCGCATGGGTCGCCCTCGAGGATGCCGACCCCGACAACGGGTGCATGAGCATGGTCCCGCGCAGCCACAGGTGGGGGATCTACGGAAGGGGCACGGTCGGAAACACGGAGGAGCACGCGCCCGCGTACGACCCCGAGTTCCCACCCGAAGGCGAGGAGGTGGAGGTCGTTCCCTGCCCCGTTCGAGCCGGCAGCGTGATGTTCCACCACTGTCTCACCTGGCATGGGGCGCCCCCCAACCGCTCCGACCGCAACCGGCCCGCGATCGCGGTGCACTACATGCCCGGCCATACCCGCTACGAGCCGAGCGGAGAGCACCTGATCGGGCACCACATCGAAGTGGCGCCCGGCGAGATCCTGAAGGGCAGGGCGTTCCCGACGGTGATGGAAGGCGAAACGGTTCTGGAGGGATGATGGGAGTGCGCCGATTCAGAGACTGTCGCAAACCGCAGTGAAGGGCTCCGGGTGCCACGCCCGCTGGACGGGCGTGAGTACAAGGTTGTAGCTGAAAGCCCCCGCACGCCCGCCAAGCGGGCGTGGCACCCAGGGTTTTGCAACAGTCTCTTCATCGGCGCTTTCGTTCTTCCGCGAATTCATTCGCGGGATCCCGGTCCAAGCCCTTGCCCCAGACTCGGCCTGAGGCGCAGAATGGACGCAAGGTCATTCCATGCAAACCACCGAACCCTTCAAGTACCTCCAGAAGACATACCGCCCCGACGAGGTGGAAGCCATGGCGGAAGCGATCCACGAGGACGGATTCGCCCTGATTCCCGGCGTGCTGGACGCCGGGTTGGTCGAAGCCGCGCGCGCGAAGATCGACGCCCTCGAACCGTTCGGCTTCGACAGCCAGGGAGTGAACGACCATTACAAGTGCGTATTCAACCGCGACCCCTTCTGGCTCCAATTCCTGGACCAACCAGGGGTGATCGACCTTGCCGAGGCCACGATGGGCTCCGAGTGCCACATCATCGGTGAGACGGCGTGGCGAAGCCATCCCGGCCACAACGGATGGTCGCCGCACACCGACCGCGTGTTCTTCGAACTGCCCGAAGAGGTGGCCCCTCACGTCAAGCTGCCGGTGTATCTGTGCACGGCGCACTTCTACCTCAGCGACATTCCCGAGGAGCTATGCCCGACCTACGTGATTCCAGGCAGCCACAAGTCGGGCCGATCGCTCGATTGGGGCAAGAACCCCGAACCCAAGTGGGAGGGGCGAGGGTTGGAGCCCGTGCTGTGCAAGGCGGGCGACGTGCTGTTCTTCCGCAGCGAAATCTGGCACACCGGGAGCCTCAACCGGTCCGAACAGACGCGCTACCTCCTTCAGGTGCACTACTCGCACCGTTTTATCGCCCAGCAGTTTTCGCCCTACCTGGAGTGGCGGTTCAACCCCGAGGTGCTGGCGGCGGCCAACCCGAGGCAACTCCGCCTCCTGGGCAACCACCGGCAAGGGGCGTATGACTAGAGGCCTTCTCGACCTCTCCGATCGGCACATCCTCGTCGTCGGGGGCAGCCGAGGGATCGGTGCGGCCGCCGCGCGCATGGCCGCCCGCGCCGGGGCGGCGGTCTCGCTGACCTACCGTGCGGACGGGAGCGCAGCCGATGCGTTGGTCGCGGAAATCGTTGGCCATGGGGGCCGTGCGGCGGCGTTTCAAGCCGAAGTGGCCGAGGAGGGGCCGATCGACGCCGCGGTGGACGATGCCGTACGCACGCTCGGGCCCTTGCGGGGCGTCGTCGTCTCCGCCGGCATCTTCGAGGGAAGCTACCTGGAGGACATGACTCCCGAGTTCTGGGACCGGACGATGGCCGTCAACGTCCGAGGGACGTTTCTGGCCGTCCGGGCGGCAGCCCGCGCCATGCGTGCGGCGGCCGAGGGCGGCAGCATCGTGATCATCACATCCACGGCGGGGCAGCGGGGTTCGGCCGAGTACTCGGCCTATGCGACGTCGAAGGGAGCGCAACTCCTGTTCATGCGCTCCATGGCGAAAGAGCTCGCCCCCGATGGAATCCGAGTCAACTGCGTGGCGCCCGCGTGGACCGAGACCGACCTGGCGGCCCCAAGCCTCGACGCGCTTGGACGCGAGGAGGTCGCCGCGGGCTTTCCTTTGGGGAGGATCGGGCTTCCAGAGGACGTGGCGGGCGCGACGACCTTTCTGCTTTCCGATCTGGCCGGGTTCATCACCGGCAGCACGATCACCGTCGATGGCGGGATGGATATGCGCGGCTGAGCAAACTGATCGCAAACGGGGGGGGGGCTCAGCACGCCCGTCGAGCGGGCGTGGCACCATGGGGCACCATGGAGCACCATGGGGCTCGCCCCGGCTACAAAAGAAGAGGAGGGTGCATGGCACCCCCCTCTCATTTTCACCGAGGTGAGACGGGATTAGGAACGGCGGCGGCGACGGAGCAGCGCGCCAGCGCCGAGGGCGAGAGCGGCGATCGAGGCCGGCTCAGGCACCGGAGCGTCGGTGCGGAAGTTGACCAGCGCGGTGTTCGCCGCACCGGTACTGGTGCTGGAGACGTCCCAGTTCGAGGCGCCGAACGTCGTGTTCCACAAGCCCACCGCCAGCCAGTATCGGCCGGGGCCGATGTTGCCGTCCCGGCCGTTCGCGGCGAGACCGCCGATTGCGCCGTTGGGATCCGAAGGCATCGTCCGGGACGTGGTGTTGCCAAAGGACAAGGCGCTCATGAAGCCGTGTCCGTCGTCATCATCGCTGCTGATCAAAGCGCCGGTGTTGCTATAGAGGCCAATCTCCGTATCCGGAATGGCCGTGTTCGTCGAAAAGACGTCGATGTCGAAGTAGAAACCCGAGGCCGAGGTCACGTTCGGAAAATCGAAACGCAGCCAGACAATGCTGGTCCCCGCCAAATCGACGCCCACGCTCCGGTCCGCAACGCTGTACGGCGTCGCGCTGCTGGTGATCGTTCCCAAGTCGAAAAACGTGACCGGCTGCGCCTGGACGGCGGCCACCGCCCCGATCGCGAGTGCTGCAAACAGTAGCTTCTTCATGCGGAATCCCTCTCCCTTCTGAGGCCAAGGCATCACGAACGCGCCCAGGTCCAGACCCATGGTAACGCCTTTCCGTCTCTTCGGCAACCCGATTGGCCCACTTCCGGTAGTTATGCTAGGTACCCGCCCGGACTCCTTCGCGCTCAAGGGCCTTGACCAAGTTGGCCTCGTTTCCCGATCCCACGAGGGCGTCCTTCACCTTCCCGTCCCGCCCGATCACGTACATTGTCGGGATGCCCGACACGTTGTACTTCGACGTCGGAATGCTCTCCTTGCCCCTGCCCGCCGGGTCGAAGGCAAACGTGAAGGTGTAGGTCGTCCCCCCGTTCTTCGCGATCCACGCGTCGAACGGCGCCTTGGCGTCCAGCACGTTGAGACTGAGCACCACGACCCCCTGATCGCGAACCCGATCGTAGATCTTCTGAAGACCCGGCATCGACTCCTTGCATGGTCCGCACCACGTCGCCCAGAAGTCGAGGATCACGACCTTTCCCTTGAAGTCGCTGAGCCGGATCGGCTTGCCATCCGGGGTCTGGGCCACGAAGTCGGGCGCGACGGTGCCGGCGGCGAGAAGCGACTTCTCTTCGACCGGGGCCTGGGGCGCCTCCGATCCCGCGCCGGGAGGCGCCGATGGAACCAACGTCAACTGCGCTCCGCTGATCGACGGCATGGCGTCCCACCACTGGCCGTCGAGTTCGAAGGGCCGATCGATCGAGAACCGCTCCCGGACGCGCATCGTCTTGCCATCCCGAGTCTCGGCATAGCCGGTGAAAAGGCCGTCGTCGTTCAAATCCACCATCAGCTCGATGGGACGACGCGTGCGGTCCCCCTGTTTGGGGACCGTGAAGATGCCGTCGCTCCCGTTCTCCACCAGAAGGAGCCGGTGAGGCTTGCCGTGGAGGGTCAACCGCCCCTCGCGCGCGCTGAACTTCGTCCACCCCACACGAGGGTCGCCGTCGCGCTTGTAAAGAAAGAGCGTGTAGGTGCCTGACTCCTCTTCGGAAATGGGAGATCCCCACGAGGCATGGACCTCGACCGCCTTGGAATAAGAGACGATCCCGTCGATCTCCTTCGCCTCGTCCCACGTCGGCGGGCCATCGTCGGTCAGGTCCCCGTTTTGATTGAGGTCCACAAAGAGACGCCCGGTTTGCCCAGGCGCCTCGTCGACGGCGAAGTAGGTGACGCATCGCGGTCCGTTGCCCACCTGGAACGCCCCGTACAGCGGTTTGCCGTTGTACGGCGGTTCCTTGGCGATCCCTTTGGGCTTCTCATCGACCAGGGCCTGCCCCGAAGGCATGTAGCCCATCATGTTCTTCTGCAGCGCCTCCATATCGAGGGCGCGTTGGGAGAGCGCAAGCTCCAGCGTGATCGCCGCTTGGCCGGCAGCCGTGTGCTGCTGCCCGCAGGCGCAGGCGACCACGCCGAGGGCCAGGACCAGCATGGGCTAGCCTCCGCCTTTCCGGTTCGCAAGGGCGGCTTCGATCGCCTTCTCGAGCGCTGCGCCGCGGATCGCGTTCCCGCTGGCCAGGACCTTCCCCGTGTCGCCATCGACGAGCAGGCCAAAGGGAATGCCCTCCACGCCGAACTGCTTCCCAATGGTGGTGTCCCAGTACTTGCCCTCGTACACCTGCTTCCACGGCATCGAGTGCTCTTTTGTGAACGCCGCCACCTTTTCGGCAGCATTGGCCTGGTCGAAGCTGATCCCGAGGATCTCAAAGCCCTTGTCGTGGTACTTCTCGTACGCCTTGATCACATTGGGCATCTCCTGGATGCACGGGCCGCACCACGTCGCCCAGAAGTCCACCATGACGATCTTGCCGGCGTAGCTCTTGGGGAAGCTGACCTTCGTGCCGTCCGTCGCAGTGGCTTGGAACGTGGGCACCATCGCGCCGACGCTGAGGTCGGGCGGCAGCGGGAACTCCTCCACGCTCTTGCTCGAGGTGACGGCCTGGAACGCTCCGTCGACGATCTTCAACTCGTAGGTCGTCCCGCCGAAGTTGAACGGCTTGTCGGCAGAAATGCTCTCCGCACGGCCGTCGCTCTTGCCGTTTCCGTTGCGATCCACCCAGAGACGGGTCGTCGGCTCGACACCCCCGGCAAAAGCGATGGGATAGGTCTTTCCGCCGACCGTCAGCTTGCCCTGATAACCGAAGTCGGTGTAGTAGAGCAGTGTGTTCTTCAGCGCCGCGCGCTGCGGGTCGTTCTTGTCGAACTTGTAGACCACGACCGACGCCAGGTCCCCGTGGACGAGCACTTGGGCTCCGCCGAAGTACATCGTCATCTCCCCCTGCTTGCGGGGCGCCCACGTCGTGGCGGGATCGTTGGTCAAGTCGCCGTCCGCGTTGCTGTCCACGTACAGCTGCGCGGTGCCGCCGTCCGGATCGTCGAGGATGAACGCGTAGCGCTTCCCTTCGATCGCGAAGGACCCGAACATCGGCGCCTGAAGGCCGCCCGGCCTCTTGGCGACGCCCGTGGCGTCGGCGCTCATTTCAGCGCGGATTGGAATGTAGCCGCCCATCTTGGCCGTCATGCCGCTGGGGACGAATGTGAGGCCCCCGCCTTGGGAGGCAAGGAGGGCGCCGGTTAGGAGCAAGGTCACCATGCGCGCAGTGTACCAAGATGGGTCGAGCACTACCCTGCGCCGACCACGGAATGCATGACGCTCAACCAATCCGCCGCCTGACCGGCCGAAGGCAGCGAGCGCAGGCGATCGACGCACCGCGCGAGATGATCCCGCACCTCGCGCTCCCCCGCTATCGCAACCTTCAGCTTCGGTGGCTGCGTGAACGTCCTCTTCTCGAGCCGCTCGAACAGACGCTGGTTGGGCGCATAGAGCGGCGCGGCGCCCAAGCGATCGATCAAGGTTCGCGTCGTCCGGGCCTCCTCATCGAATCCCAACTCGAAAAGACTTGCGCACAGGGTGACCATCGACGACTTGGCCAGGCGCCGAAACTCCTCGCTGTATCCAAAGTCGAGCAAGAGCAACGTGCCCACGACCTCCGAGAGGGCGGCCTTCGCGTACAGCTTTCGCTCAAATGCGATCTGGCCCAGATTTTGGAGGATCTCGCCGGTGGCGCGCAGGTCGTTGCGTTCCCGCGCGTGCGCCAGGGTCGCCTCGAGGATCAGCCCGGCGGAGTCCAAATCGGCATCCAGTCGATAACGCAGGCGCCCGATACATGTGTTCACAAGGCTCTCCACCCCGGGGATCGGTCGCCGCCGTGAAGTGATCCGAGGCGGCCTCTTGGGCGGCCAAAGCCTCGTCCAACCGCTCCTGCGACTCGAGGAGGGTTCCCAGGTTGTAGTAACACTTGACGAGCGTCGACTCGTCGACTTCTTCGTCGGCTTCCGCGAGCGCCTGGCGGTACCTCTCGATGGCCGCCTCGGGGTGGCCGAGCGCGCGTTCGGCGAGCCCCGACTGCATCGTCAGTTGACACCTTTGATCGCTTGCCGCGGCCCGCTCCGGGGTCATCTCGAGGGCGATCTGGACGAGCTCCCTCATGCGCTCGAACGCGCCTGCGTGAAAGTAGGCGGCGGACAGGGAGAGCACCGCGGGCAACCACCCGGGAGCTTCGACACGCGGGTCCACGAGAAGGAATCGGTCGACGGCTTGAAGCTGCGATGTGCCCAAGGCGCTGGATCCGAGCCAAGGTCGGATCGACGCGAACAAGAGGGTCGCGTGGTCGCCCGCACCTTCACCGATCAACTGGCCCACGATCTCGAGGGCCACGGGAAGGGAGTCCGCGATCTGGAGGTCGAGCGGCGTCTCCTCGCCACGCCGCGCAAACCAATCGACGCTCCTTTCTCGAAAGCGCCGAAACAGGTCGGCGCTCCTTCCCCCCTCGGAGACCGATGTCAGCGCGGCCGCAGTCGAACGCAAAACGCGAACGTACGAGGATGTTCCATCGCGAGAGATCAACCCGGAGAGCAGCCCTTCTTCCAGATCGCACGGCATCGCTCCGGAGCACTCGAGCAGGTGATCGATGTGGCAACGACCGCCCAATCCCGCAACCAGGGTCACCACGCCTTGCGCCTGCGGACCCAGATTGCGATAGCTGCTTTCGATCGCGTTCCGGAGGGAGGAGCGACGATTCGCACTGCCCCGGTCGCTTGTCAGTGCATCGAGGTTGCGGCGCAGGCTGCCGATCGTGGCGGCCACGCCGATCGATCCTCCGAGGCGGCCGGCGATCTCGAGGGCCATCGGAATGCCATCGCAGAGTTCGGCCATTTCGAAGAGCTGCGCATCGGGAGATCCCGTTGCCTTCGGGTCGACCACCCGCTCAAGGTTGCGCACGAGAAGCTCGATGGCGGGGCCGGGGGTGCACGGATCTCCCAGTTCCAACGGCCCCAAGGTCATCATTCCCTCGCCAGGCAGCCCCAGACGGGTGTGGCTGGCGCACACGAAGCGGGCCTCCGGATGGGTCCGGAGAAGTTGCTCGACCGTATGCCGATGCTCCGCCTCGACATGGTCGAGCAACACGACCTCGCACGTGCTCTCGGTCAGCAGCCGCGCGACGAGATCCGGTGGCTGCAATTCGAAGTCGAAGTGGGCGGTCTCCATCAGAGGGGAAACCCGCCAGAAGAGGACACGCAGAAGATGCGACTTACCGATGCCCGATTGCCCGGTCAGCGTCGTCAAGCGCCTCCCGCGATCGTCTCGCACCAAGTCCATGAGGGCCGCCAGATGCTCCCGGCGACCGACCATCGGCGCCGATTCGGGAGCGATGCCCCAGCGGCGACCCTGGGGCCGATCCATCCCCGAGAGCAGCGACTCGAACAGGCTCGACACCGCGCTCGGAACCTGTTCGCCGCAATCGTCGTCGAGTTGGGCCTCGTACGAGGAGAACGTCTGGACCACTTCCTCCTTCAACCCCAGGGCCGCGTAGATGCGCATCAACGCTTGGACGCGGTGCGACGAAGGCGTCCGCTGGAAACCAAACTCCGCGAGCCGCTCCAGAATCAACGGCGCGTGCTTCTGGCCCAAGGGCCCCGTGGCAAGACACTCCAGAGCTTCGAGCACCATGCCTTGGAGCTGCGATCGGATCGGGCTCAGCAACGGGTGCTCGAGGTCGCTGAAAGGCGTCGCGCGGGCAACATCCAACGCTTCCTGCCAGAACGCACAGGCAGCCAACGAATCGCGTTCGTGGCGCGCGCGCTGGGTGGCCTCGGCAAACGCCTTGACGTCGCACAGAAAACTCGACGCGCAAAGCCCGACTTCATCGGGAGTCACATAGAGCAAGGAGAGCTCGGAGTGGGCCGCCAAGGCCGTTTGAGCGCGGGTTAGGAGCAGGGCGAAATTGGGACTCCAAGCGAGGTCGTCTTCGTCGAACAGGGCGTGGGCGAGGGCCCGACGGTCCGCGTACAACGATGGTTGCGACGCCAAATAGGCGATCATCGCCTTGAGTCGCTTGCTCCTGGTTCGGAAGAGCCTGCCGTCAGGCCCCACCAAACTGAACGGCCCAAACAGGCACGCTTTCCACTTCATTCGCGAACCGCCTCGCCCTCCGATCATAACACGGAGCTGAAAGTGAAATGCAAGTGAAATGGTTGGTCGCGAATCCTAGGTGATCGGAGGCCACATGAACACTCTGCTTGCCGTTTTCATCGTCACCGCGATCGGCCAAGGCCCGATCCCGACCACGCCAACCGTCAATCGACCAGCCGCACACGCGTCGATGGCCACTCCCTGGGACGCCGTCCACGCGTACCTTGCCGAACACGCAACCCGCATCGACTCCCGGACCGAGGACCTGCTCAAGGCGGAAGCGTATTCGGGCACATGCACCTGGACTCTGGTGGGATGTGCCGATCGAAACTCCGCGCCGCCGGTGCTGGACGGACCGGGATTGGGGTGGCCCGCAGCCGATCGCGTGGTCTTCTTCGCTTCGGACTCGGAGGCGCTCATCGCCGCCTCCATGATCCTGGACATCACGGCCAACCCGCCGCCCGACTCCGGCGACTTGGACCAAGACTAGGTTCGCTGGCTGCCTAATCACCGATGTCGACATTTGAACCACGGCCGTCGAACGAGAGCACCGCGGAAGAGCACGCCCGCCTGCAACTGCTCTTCCGCAGGGCTTCCTCGCTCCCGCAACTGCCTCAAACGGCCCTCCGGCTGATCCAGTTGATCGATGAGGGTGAGTCCGGGGCGCGCCAACTGGAGCAGGTGATTCTAGAGGACCCCGGTCTCGCCGCCGAACTCCTGCGCCACGCCTCGCTGTCGGCCCATGATCGGGAACCGCCCGTCTCGATCCGCCAGGTGATCATGCGCCTTGGACAGAACACCGTCCGGTCCATCTCCAGTTCGATGCTGGTGAGCCTTGCCATTCGCCGTGGGGAGATCGTCGGGCCGTTCAACCCTCGGCGCTCCGCGATGCGCTCGACGGCGACCGCGATCATCGCGAGATTCCTCTATGCGCGCGCCAAACAATCGAAGCCGTTCGAGTCGGCTTGGAGCGCAGACGATCTCTACGCGGCAGGGCTCCTCCTGAGCCTGCCGGTGGCTCTGCTCGCCAAGGTGGCCCACGAGGTGTTCCGAAGGACGTTTCACAGCGCCCTTCGAACCCAGACCAGTGTCGAGAGCGCGTATCGAGCCCTCTATGGAGAGTCCCTCTTCCAACTGGGCGCAGACGCAGCCAGTTCCTGGAACATGGCGTCGGTGTTTACGACCGCGCTTCGGTGCTTCGAGGAGCCGTCGTCCTTCGAACAAGAGTACGTACCGCTCTGTTGTCTGAACTACGCCAACCAGATCGTCGTCGGTAGCGACACCGGACTTGAGCCATGGCCCGTCGCCCGGACCATCTCTCCCGAAGTGGAAGAAGAGGTGGGCATGCAGGACGAGGAGATCGCCGCCCTCCTCCAGTCCGTCCAAGCCCACCTCCGCGTTTCCGGGTACGTGGATTCCCAGTCGCCTTCGCCGTAGGAGCGACTGCGGCGACACGCTTCGGCGCGCATCGCCTTCGGGTTCAATGGAACGGAGGTGTGAACATGTCGCCGGTGCGCTTCCTTGTCGCCGTCGTTGCGGCCACCGCGATCTTCGGGATCGCGCTCGATCTCGTCACAGCCCACGTCGCCGTCGAGTACTTCACGGTCCACCACCCCCACGTGATCGACAGCGACTCTCCGATCGCGATGGCGCTGATCTGGGGCGTGGGCGCATCCTGGTGGTTCGGCCTTGGCGCCGGATTCCTCCTCTGGTGGGTGAACCGCCGTCGCCCGCAACCAGTGGCTTGGTCCCAGATTTTCGGCTGGATCGTCCGCGCGCTGGCTTGGCTCTGGGCTCTGATGATGGGGATCCTGCTGGCGGTCTACGGTCTCGCAGGGCTCGTACCGATGCACCAGCGAGGGCCGACCTTCGAGCACGATCGAAGGCTCATGGCCGTTGCGTTGACCCACGCTACGGAGTACGTGTTGGGGGGCGTCATCGTCGTGATCCTCCTCGTGAAGATCGTCCGGGCCTCGAAGGTCCGCACCGCCCCGTGACAGATCACACGGACGGCCCTCTGACACTCAGGTGCCTGCGTAGTACAGGGGCTCCTGCCGCCAGTCCTTCTCGCGATCGTGCGCCATCGCCTGCACGCGCGGGCGCCGCTCCCGCAGCCGCACGGACTCGATCATGAGCGCGCCGCCGCCCGAAAGATGGTTCTTCCCCACGCACTCGAGCCGGACCACATAGCGACCGGGCGCGGGCCAGAAGTCCAAGAAGTGGAACTCCCTCGCACCGACCTCCGGCGCGTAAAGGTCCATCGGCTCCCCAAGCCGGATGCCGTCCAGCGAGAGCACGAAAATGCCCAGATCCGGACCGAGACCCATCGTGACGAGAAGCCGCAACGGCTCCTTCACGCTCACATCGAACGGAATCTCCACTGCGCACGCACCGTCCGGCGCGGGAACGACCAGCACCGGATGCTCGAAGTGCTCCGGCAACGAGCGGACGGCCCGCTCTCTCCCGACCGGCTTCGGTCTCCCCGTGTACTCCAACCGTGGCAGCTCTTCAGGCTCTTGCGAGGGCGGCTCGAGCGAAGCCGCTAGGGCGACGATCCGATCGATGCTGGGGAGCGCGCGCTCGCGCGCGTGGGGGGCCCGGGCTGCGAACGTCGGCGCCCCCGTCTGGTACCAGAAGGCCACGCTGGCATAGTCGTCCTCGCGCGGGTTCCAGCTCATCGCCCGGTACTCGGGGTTCTCGTCCGGCGACATCCACCCAAACGTCTCGAACTGAACTCGAATCGACGTGTTGAACACGATCGGGTCGTTCACGTGCCAACGGTAGGCGCTCGTATGACCGCCCACGATGCCCCACTGGTCGAAATAAGGCACCCCGAAGTAGGGAGTCAGGGTCTTTTCCAAACCCCACGCGCACAGGAAGTAGTCCTCGGTGCCCGTGCCCCAAATCGACGGAATCGCTTCGCCGTCGATCGCGATCATCTCGTCCCCTTCGCCGAACCAGTACGGGCTGCGCGTGCGCACGCAGAACACGGTCCCCACGTAGTGGCCCTTCCCATCGGTTTCGAGCACGGTGTAAGGCTCGCCGTTGCCGGTCGGATAGCGCTGCGTGTACTGCGCATAGAAGTAGGGCGTGTCCTCGGGCAGCGAGTCGCGCTGGACCCAGTCGATGTTGTAGTACAAGAGGCTGAGGGGCTTGTCGCTCTCGTTTACGATCTCGACGCGAGCCGACTTGCGGAACGGCATGTGCCAGAAGCAGTTGTACGAGTCGCCGCCCTGGGTGGTCACGGGCACGCTGATCACCTCGCTGCGCTTGCCGAAGCAACCGCCGAAGAAATCGCCCAAAGGCGCCTCGACGCCCGGCCGGTCGCTGCCATCCCACGTGATGCGCAGCAGCAGCTCCTGGTGGTTGGCGGACCCATCCTTCGCCCACGGATGAGGCTCGGGCCCGAGAAACGTGATCCACATGTGGGTGATCACGCCCGGGCCTTCGACATCCATCAGCACATGGGTCTGCCCCGGGGGGATTCGAAAGTTGTCGCGATTGCTCTTCTCCTCGAGGTCGCTCTTAGGGGGTGCCGTGGGGTCGTAGTTGCCGTCCGGCCCCTCCCGAAAGGTGGAGGTGGCGCGCCGGCTGCGTCCGCTCTGCGGCGCGGCAAGCGATCCCATGGGGCCTGGACCGAACGGAGAGTTCACTGCCTGAGGAGCTCCCGAGCCCGGTCCCTCGCCTTTCCGGAGCCACTGGCGGCCAACACCTCGATCCACGGCTTGGCGGAATCGATGCCGTAACGGGCGAACACGTCGAGCCAGCTTAGGACTTCGGGCTCGTCGCTCGAGAAGAGGCGTGTGACGACGAGATCGAGTATCGGGGATCGGCCCATGGCGTCGCGGAGAGAATCGGGCACCTCGTGGAGCAGCATCGCGGCCGCAGCAAGATGGGCCTCGGGAGATTCCGAGTCGATCATCTGCCACAGCACGGTCGCCAGGTACCTGGCTCCCGTCTCCGGCTCGCGCAACCACTCGGCGACCTTTCCCCGGGTCGCCGCAACCACCGCCTTCGGGTCTGCTGCCAGCGCCGTCCGCAGCGCCCAGTTCGCCGAGGGGTCGTCGGGGATGGGCTCTGCCAGGAACTCGGGCTTGAGCAGGCCCCTCAGCTTGTTGGCCTTGGCCTCGGGGAGCGATCCGCCCAACACGTCGTGCAGCACGCGCACGTAAGAGCTTTTGGTGATTGGTGGATCGAGGCGGTCGAGGATCGTGTCGTAGCTGGCGTCGTCGGTGTAGATCCAGAGGCGCGCCTGGTCCCAAGGGCCTCGCGAGCGGGACGCCGCCGCGATGCCGGCGAGTCGTCGGAACGTGGGATCCTTGGGGTAGGCGACCGCGTAACGGGTCTTCGCCGTGGGCGCCTCCTTCTTCATCTGGGCGCACAGCACGCGCACGCGCTGGGGCTCCGCATCCGAAATGGCGGTGACTCCGAAAGTCGAGCGGAGCAGCTCGGCGTTCTCGGCCACCACGAGTTCCTGGGCGCTGGAGTCGTCCGGCACGAGCCGGGTGCCGGCGGGGAGGAACAGTCCGCGGGCATCGCTCCCCGAGAAGGAGACCTGCACGGCATTCATGCTCTCGCCGACGATGGAGTAGCGACCCGCCTTGGCAAAGGATTCCCGCTGCAGGCTCGCGTACCCCGCCGTTCGCGTTTGGGTCGGCAGGATCTTGAAGTCGCTCCCGAACATCGTTTTGGGGGGGTCGGAGCCCGTGGAGGCGTGTTGGGTCTTCTCGCACGCGCAATCCAGACCGCGCGGTGCCACCGTCGGTCCAGGATCGACCAAGGTCGCACCCGCAATGCGGATCTTCTTGTGGTCGAACAACCTCCCCGCTTCCGTCGCAGGCCGTCCACCCTTTGAACTCATCAGGGTGACGGTGACCGTGAGGACGACGTCGTACGGCCGCTCGTAGAGGAGGTACTCCTGGTATGCGCACGGCTCGTCAGGTGTCACGATATGCGGCCGCTCGAACTTCACCGTCCGCTTGGCGAACGCCTTCTTGAACTGGTTCACCGCGTCCAGCACCGGCGCAAAGCTCGCCCATGGAAGTCCTCGTGCGGCGGAGGCGCGCATGACATCGCCGTATTCGAACCGCCACGAATCCACCCGGCCCTGGGGAAGAAAATCGATCGGCGTTCGCCAGTAACCAGCACCATCACCCTCGAAGCTGTGGCTCTCGGAACAGGGCCGGTCGCACAGGCGGTTGCAGGCGGCGTGCGTGGCGTGGTTGGGCGGCGGACCTTGGCATGCGTTGATGCACATCGATCGCCAAACGATTTTGGGTTCGCCCTCATGCGCCGGTTCGAGGTCCACCGACACGTCGAAGCGCGCGAACTCGCTGTCCCCGCCGCCCGTGTCCTGCTTGGGTCCATCGATCCGGCGCACGATGGTGAGCGAGAGGTCCTGGGCGTTGCCCGTATTGAGCGGAGTGCCCTGACCCGCGGTGATCAGGAGCGCAACGAGTGCGGCGACCATGCGAGGAGTATAGGACTCGGTGCTAGGGTTGGCAAGGGGGTGAGGCTGTCACGGATTCGTCACACCGTGGGTCATAGGCTCTGGCCGTGGTTCACGCATCGTGAACGAGGAGACAATGGATGGATAAGTACGCACGCATATCGACGATCTTGATGACGGCCGCTGCGGTTTCGACGGGCATGTTTGTGTTCGTCAACGCCCGAGCTGGAGAAGGGGCCGGCTCTGCAGCGGTTGACGTCGGATGTTGCCTCCTACAGGCTCCGGGCCCGGACGGCGGATACGATCAACATTGGGAATTTGATTCGGACAATGCGATCCCGACCTGGAGTTGCTACCCCGGTGGACCGGTGAACTGCGTGCCCGGTTCCAAACCGCCGAACTGGTGGCCGATAAAGCTTGGCCTTCCCACTTCGGTCGCCCTAGGTAATGGGATTCGACAGTTGGAGTCGCTCACTGGTGACCTCAAGCCACAGGGACCAACGCTTTATCCTGGGTTCGTTGTGATCAACTCTCAACTGATGCTGGTCTACAAGGGACCAGCGAAGGAGGGGCACCGAGGCGCTGGGGCCGCTCAAATCACAATCGACAACTTGATCGATAAGATGTCCCTTGATCCCAAATCGATTGTAATCCCCATTCGAAAGGGTGCTCCCGTAGGTTCGGGTCCCCAGATGTGTTGGGGGGCAGATTCCGGTGGCAACCTCTACCAGGTTCCTTCAAAATCTAACTGCGTCTTCCCAGCACAGCTCCTATCCTGCACGCGACCCTCACGGTCCCACGACGAGAAGTTGATGCAGGTCACGTCCCGGGCAAACGCGATCCTCAAAAAGATCGCCGATTCGAATCGGGACCGAAACGTCAGGCTCGCGATTCTCATGGTGCGTGGCAGGCCTGCCCTTGCCTGGGTCCGCACGGAGCGACCCAAGGCAGCACTCCCCATAGGGCCCAACAGCAAGTGGGAGGAAATTCAGGCCGCGCTGAACATCGGGGGCTAGCTGACCCGAGGTGAGCCCCCCGTTGGGACGTGGAGCTCACCTCGCCGAAAACCAACTCGTTGTCGACACTATTCGGCGATCACCCACGCGCTGGCGTTGTCGTGCAACAGGGCGCGCACGTCGCGCCCGATCTCTTCGTCCGAGATCGTCCGTCCCGCCCGCTCGATCGCCTCGTAACGGGTGACCAGCGCGTCCGCGATCTCCCGGCGCGAGTGCTTCCACTTGTAGACGACCTGATCGAGCACGCGGGCGTCCGAGTGCTGCGGAACGAAGCTCGCGCCCAACAGCTCGAGGCGGAGCAGCGTGGTCTCGCGCACCAGCGAGGGGTTGTTCATGAACCACCAGCACCCGAACGGCAACAGGTTCGAGAACTTGCGGGCCGCCACGCACAAACCCTGCTGGTTCTCCCGCGCCAGCGCGGAGACCAGGAACCGGTTGTCCGGAAACGCCTCGCACAAGCGCTCGACCGCTCCCATGTCGGCCAGCCCGAGACTGTCTCCCGCGTCGCCCAAGCGGGGATGGACGCGCTTGCGGACTCCGATCATCATCGCAAAAGGCAGTCCGTGTTCCTTGCATACGGGCAAGATCGCCTCGGCCACCACCCGCGCGCGATGCGAGTCCTCGGGGAAGGCGAACGTCGGCGGCAGGGACGCGGCCATGTAAAGGGGCCGCATCTTGGCGACCCAGCCTTCGAGGAACGTCCGTATGGCGCCGATTTCGGTGGGAACCTTCGCCGCGGCGCCGCTCGAACCCACCGAAATGCCGCCGAGCAGGGGGTCGATCCTCAGGGCGGCATGGAAACGGGGATCTCGCTTGGGAGCCTCCCAGAGCGGCGCCTCCCGCCCGTCGAACGGGTCGTTCGTCATGACGAGAGAACGCACCCCGCTGAGGTCGAGCACCCGGTCGAGATGCTCGTCGAACGCCACCGTGTCGAAGTACTCGCGCACCTCTCGGAGGTCCCGCGCGTTCGGGTCGAAACCAAACTCCGACAACGTCGTCACCACGCCGGTCGTGGCTTCGGAGATCGGCGAGTGGCGAACGAACAACGTGTCCCAAACCACGTCCGCCTGCTCGCGCTTCGGCATCGCCAGAAACACCTCCGGCGCGATCGGGGAGAACCGCAGCGTCTCCGCAACGAGGTAGTGGTACGTGAGAAGCTCGTCGATCCCCCAGAGCGTCAACCCGAACGACGGCAGGTACAGGTGCGTGTGGATGTCGAAGACCGGCGACCGGTCGACGGCGTCCCTGACGGACCGGGCCAAAGACTCGCGTGCCATGGCCGGATTCTACCGGCGGCACGCCTCGACGAAAGCCCTGGCTCTGCGGGTGAGCTCCTCCCAGTCCCCTTGGGCGAGAATCTTCTCCGACACGAGGCTTCCACCCGCGCCGAGCGCCACGCACCCCGCATCCAGGAACGCCTTGCAGGTCTCGAGCGACACGCCCCCGGTCGGGATGATCTTCAGGTGCGGCAAGGGCCCCAGGATCGACTTGATGTACGCGGGCCCGCCGACCTCGGCCGGGAAGATCTTGATCGCGTCCGCACCCGCCTCGTACGCGAGTTGCGCCTCGGTGGGAGTGAACGCTCCGCACGCCACGGGCACGTCCCGCTCCCGGCAGAAGGCGACCACGTCCAGCCGCATCACGGGCGTGACCATGAACTGGTATCCCGCGGCAAGCGCGTTGCGCGCGTCCTCCACGCCGAGCACCGTGCCCATGCCGAAGGCGATACGGTCGCGCAATCGTTCGGGTACCGAATGAATGGCTTCCAGTGCACCGGGAGTGGTCATCGTCACCTCGATCGCCCGGATACCCCCCGCGTCGAGCGCCTCGCACAGAGGCGCGAACGCCACGGGCGACTTGGATCGCACGATCGCGACGATGCCCGGGTGGTGAATTCGGTCGAGAATCTTCTCTCGGGTCATCGGCCTACCTCCTCACGCGCCCGGAACCCCCGCCCTTCACCAGCGACTCGACCTCTTCGCGGCTGAACACGCCGAAGTCGCCGGGCACCGAGTGCGCGAGACACCCCGCGGCGGCGGCGAACTCGACCGCCTCCCGCGGGTCCATGCCCTGCAGGAACCCGAAGATCAGCCCCGCAGCAAAACTGTCGCCCGAGCCGACCCGGTCCACCACATCGATGACGTACCACCGGCCGAATGTCGCCGCGCCGTCGGTGAACACCACCCCCGACCAGCCGTTCCGCGAGGCCGAGTGGCTCAGCCGCAAGGTGATTGCCGCCGCCTTCAGCCCGAATCGCTCGACGAGTTGGCGGGCCACCTCCTCGTACTGCGGTGCGTCGAGGGTGCCCGCCTCGGGGTCGGAACCTTGGGCCTCGATGCCGAACACCGACGCGGCGTCCTCCTCGTTCGCGATGCAGACGTCCACGTGCTCCATCAGCTCGGTCATCGCGGCCCGCGCCTGCTCTCGGGTCCAGAGTTTCTTGCGATAGTTGAGATCGCAGCTCACCGTCAGGCCCCGCTCTTTGGCGGTGCGCGCCGCCTCGGCCACGGCCGTCCGCGCGCTTTCGGAAAGCGCGGGGGTGATGCCCGAGAAGTGGAACCATGTGGCGCCCTCGAAGATCGCGTCCCAGTCGAGCGACGCGGGGTCCAGTTGGGAAATCGCGCTTTCGGCCCGGTCGTAGATCACGTTCGACGGCCGCTGGCTCGCGCCGTGCTCCAGGAAGTAGATGCCCAGCCGGCCCGCTCCCCTTTGGACGAACGCCGTCTCCACGCCCCATCCGCGCAACGTGTTGAGGCACGCCTGGCCGAGGTCGTTGTCCGGCACCGCGGACACGAACGCAGAGGACACGCCCCACTGCGCAAGGGCGACCGCGACGTTCGCTTCAGCCCCGCCGAAGTGGGCGTCGAAGGAGCGCGCCTGCAGAAACCGCTCGTTACCGGGCGGGCTGAGGCGAAGCATGATCTCCCCGAAGGTCACGACTTTCATGGCTTAGAACCCGATGCTCGCCCCCCCATCGATGGGCAGACACACGCCCGTCACGAACTTCGCCGCGTCGGAGCACAGGTAGACGGCGCCCCACCCGATGTCGTCGGGGTCGCCGAGGCGACCCATCGGGGTGCGCGAGAGCACCTTCTGCTTGCGCGCCGGGTCCGCGTCGAGCGCCTTGCGCGTCATCGCGGACTCGATCCACCCCGGAGCGATCGCGTTGACGCGCACGCCGTGCTCGGCCACCTCCGTGCAAAGCCCTCGCACCATCCCCAAGTACGCGCTCTTCGCCGCCGAGTACGCGATCACGAGCGGCATCCCGATCAAGGAGGTCATCGACGCGGTGAACAAGATGCTGCCGTGCTTGCGCGCGATCATCCCCGGCAGGACCGCGGCCGACAGCGCGTGGGCGGCCAACACGTGGGTCCGCAAGACGCCTTCGAACTCTTCCACGGTCGTTTCCACGGCGCGCTTCTTGAGGTGGATGCCCGCGTTGTTGACGAGGATCGACACCTCACCCACTCGCTCCACGAGGCGAGGGATCTGGTCGAATTCCGTGATGTCCTGGGCGAGGTACGTCGCCTCGGATCCGAGGTCGTCGCACGCCGCGCGCAACTCTGCCTCACGCCTGCCGACCAGCACGACCCGCGCGCCGGACGCAACGAAGCACCTGGCGATGCCGAGGCCGATCCCAGTGCCGCCGCCAGTGATCAGCGCGGTCTCCCCCTCCAGCAAGAACGGGTTCATGCTCACCACGATACTAGCCCGCCTCCACCAAGTGCTCGTCTAGAAACCGGAAACCCCAACCGGGCCCCTCGTGCGCGCGCGCAAACCCTCCCTCCATGCGAATTGGGGAGTCGATCAAGGGGTCCACCCAGTCGAACGACTCCGCGCCCCGCACGTTTGCCACCGTGGAGAGCAGCGGCACGTCGTACTCCTTGTAGAAGTGCGGCAGCACGGGCAGTCCCCGCTCCTGCGCAAGCGAGGCGGAGGCCATCCAACCCGTGACGCCCCCGAGGCGCAGAATATCGGGCTGCCACAGGTCAAGGGCCTTGCGCGGTCCCGACAGTTCGCGCAAAGCCGTGAGGTCGAACTCGCGCTCGCCCATGGCCAGTGGGATGTCGGTCTCGCCGTTCAGAGCGGCGTAGCCGTCGAAGTCCGTGTGCTCAAGGGGCTCCTCGAACCACCCGATATCCAGCCCGCGCGCCCGCTTGGCGAGCTGGATCGCCCCGTCCAGGTCGAGACCTTGATTGGCGTCCATCAACAGCTCGACGTGCGGCCCCACCGCCTCCCGGACCCGACGAAGCCGCTCCAGGTCGTTCTCCAAACTCGATCCGACTTTCACCTTCACCGCCCGGAACCCGCGCCCCACGTAACCCCGAGCCTCGTCGATCAGCTCCTCCACCGAGTAGGAGAGCCATCCGCCGCTCCCGTAGAGGGGCACTGGAGCGGGATTGCCGCCCAGCAGCTTCCACACCGGCACTCCCTGGGCGCGCGCGAGCACGTCCCACATCGCGATCTCAATAGATCCGAGCGCCCACCGATTGAGGCCGGGATTTCCGAAGTACTCCGAAGCCCGCTCCCACTCCTGAACCAGGCCCTGAACGTCCGCGGGGTCCCACCCCTCGGCCATCGCGGCGGCGTCTCTCAGGGCGCCGCGAATGGCGTTGGGCGAGTAGTGGAACGCGAGCAGGTACGCCTCTCCCACCACGCCGGTGTCGGTGGTGAGCCGCGTGACGAGGAACCCGATCTCCGGGATCGCGTGCGTGCTGTCGGCGATGGGCCTCGATAGGGGAGAGAGCGCCTTGAAGAACCGGACCTCGCGGATCTTCACGCCCGGCAGCCCTCGTCGAGGCTGGGCGCGTCTTGGTGTTTGTACATCACGAAGTACTCGCGGTGCCCCAGGGCCTCGGGTTTGGAGGGCGTGCCGGCGGCCACCTGGACAACCAGGGACTCCAACTCCTTCCCCGCTTCTTCCAGGGTCACGGACCCTCCGAGCACCCGCCCTGCGTCGAAGTCCATGTCCTCCTCCATGCGGCGGAACGTCTCGCTGTTCCCCGTCACCTTAACGAGCGGAGCGATCGGAGAACCGATCACGCTACCCCGACCCGTGACGAACAACACGATTTGGGACCCTGCGGCGATGAGATCCATGATCCCTTCCGTGTCGTTCGGGTTCGTGTAGCCGAACTGCATGAAGTGCCCGTCCGGCACGCTGTCGAGCAGCCACAAACCAGGACCCGGGGGCTGTTGCGCGACCTTGATCACTCCCTCGATGGGTCGCGAGCCGCTTTTGGCGAACGCGCCCATGCTCTTCTCCTCGATCGTGGTGAGGCCGCCCGCAAAATTGCCGGGCGAGACGCTGTACTGGCGCACGTCCCGGCAGTAACGCTCGGCCTTGTCGTACGCCGCGGCGATCTGGGTTGCGGCCGAAGGATTCGCGGCGCGGGCGACCATGATGGCGCGCAGCCCGATCATCTCCACGGTCTCCTCGAAAATCGCGGTGCCTCCCGTATCGACCAGGCGGTCGAAGAACTTGCCGACCACGGGATTGCCCGCCAGCCCGCTCGTGCCGTCGCTTCCGCCGCACTCGCATCCCACCACGAGGTCGGCCAGGGTCATGGCCACCCGCGGGGTCTCCTCTCGGATTCTCTGGCGCATGGCATGCACGATGCCCTTGCCCTTGGCGATGCCGCTGCGCGTGCCACCCGCGTCTTGGATCGAAAAGGCTTCGGTCGGCCGCCCCGTGGCCGCCACGGCTTCGGCGATCTTTGCGGGCTGGGTCCACTCGCACCCGAGCCCCACGGCCAGCACGGCGCCCACATTGGGGTGGCGCGCCAGGGCCAGCATGAGCCGAATCGCGTAGGGGTTGTCGTAGCACCCGGGAAAGCCCACGACGTGCACGTCCTCCTCCCCCTCCCCGATCGCGTGGGCCACGAACTTCGCGCACTCGACGGTGTAGATGACGAGCACGAGGTTGCGCACGCCCTTACGCCCATCGGGCCGCAGATAGCCTTGCCACGTCTCACACATAGGGAGTGTCCGTCGCGGCTCCGGTGTGCAGGTCGAGCGTCTGGCTGCGGGCATCGAGCGCGCTGACGAGGTTGTGCAGGTGCACCCACTGCCCCGGTTCGATGTCGGCGCCCGCCACGCCGATGGGCACCCCGAACTTGACCACCGGTCGCCCTCTTGGGATGGGTGCCAAGGCGACCTTGTGCCCGAGCTTTACGGCCTCGAGCAGTTGCAGGGTCCCATTCCCCACCACCTCGACCGCACCGGGCTCCGCATCGTCGAGCAGCGTCGCCACATTGTCGTCCGGGTGCACGCGGAAGGCGCGGGGGATCACGCCGCGGCTCCCTGCTCCTTCTTCGCCGGCAGCAGCAGGTGGATGATCGCGAGGGCCGCCAGGTACGCGACCGGCGCGAGGACCATGATCGTCGAGTAGCTGTGGGTCTCCTGCAGGACCTTGCCGACGTAGAGCGAGAAGAACATGCCCATCGCCGAGCCCGCCAAGCCACCCATGCCGACCACCGAGCTGACCGAGTGGCGCGGCAGCGTATCGGAAACCAGGGTGTACAGGTTGCACGACCAGCCTTGGTGGGCCGCCGCGGCCAAGCCGATCAGCCCGACGGCGCCCCAAGCCGTGGGGACGTTCGCGGCGAGGGTCACCGGCACGACGCAGAGCGCGCATCCCAACATGACGATCTTGCGGGCGCGCACCGGATCCCAGCCGCGTTTGATGATCGAGGAGGAGAGCCAGCCGGCGCCCACGCTTCCGACGTCCGCCAGCAGGTAGATGGCGATCAGCGGCAAGCCGATGTTCTTGAGATCGAGGCCGAACCGCTTGTCGAAGAAGTCGGGCGCCCAGAAGAGCCAGAACCACCAGATGGGCGAACCAAAGGCCGTGCCGACGATGAACGCCCACGCGCCTTTGACCTTGAGCAGGGACGCCCACGACGCGCGCGTATCGGGATCCGGCGGGTCGCTCTGGATGTGCGCGAGTTCCGCGGGCGAGACGCTCGGGTGCTCTTCGGGCCGCTTGTACACGAGGAGCCAAGCGATCACGAACACGAGCCCGAACGAGCCCGTCACGTAGAACGCCGAACGCCACCCGTAGCTGAGCGTGAGCCATGCGACCAAGGGGGGCGTGAGGACGGGGCCGAAGTTCGAGCCCGCGTTGAAGATGCCCGTGGCCAGTGCGCGCTCCTTCTTCGGGAACCACTCGGTGACGGCCTTGACCGCCGCCGGGAAGTTGCCGCCCTCCGCAAGACCGAGCGCGCCTCGGACGAAGCAGAACCCGAATACGGAGCTGACCATGCCGCCCGCGGCCGCCGCCAAGCTCCAAAGCGTGACGCTGAGCGTGTACCCGCGGCGCAACCCGATGACGTCCATCAGCCGACCGCCAAAGAGGTAGCCCATGGCGTAGAGGGCTTGGAAGGTCGCGGCGATCCAGCTGTAGTACTCCTCGGCGTGGTCCGGGCTCCACGCCAACTCGGTCGTCAGCGTGCCTTTGAGCAGGGCGATGACCTGGCGGTCGATGTAGTTGATCGTTGTGGCGAAGAACAGGAGGACGACGATCCACCAGCGGAATCGGCCGATGATCGCGGCGGGACCCGGCGAGCCAGAGGTTTCGGGCATGTCGTCGTAGGTTACACCGATTGCCCTAGGCATGGGAACCTATGCGGGCGCTCGTCAACCCGCGCGCATGCGCGCCCGCTTGCGAACCTCGGACCAAGTGACCAGAGGGCGGACGACGGGGTCCAAGACCCGCATCCGTCCCAACGCCGCGAGGCGGTGCCGCCGCAGCCACCGGGCCTGGCCCTTCAGCCCCGGGTGCCTCTCGACGTTCCACTTCTCGGCAAACCGATCCAGGCTGCGGTCGTTCCACTCGGGCGACCAGCGAAGGAGGTGGTAGGCGAAGTCCGCCCGGCTTTCGGGCCTGGCGGGCGAATACGTGACCTTGGCGGACGGTTCCAAGTAGACCGAGCCCCCCTGCTTCTGGGCCAGCATGCAGAGATCCGCATGCTCGGCGGCGCTCAGCAGCTCCTCGTCCAACGGCCCAAGGGCCTTCAGCGCGCTCGAGCGCACGAGCATCGTGTGGAACTCCACCATGTCGACGGCCTCGCGGCGCAGCGCGCCCGCGTGGTCTCCAAGCCTCTGGTTCGCAAGCCGATGCGCCTCGTGAAACACGCGGCGGCCATCGACCTCTTGGATTTCCAGATCCCCACCCGCCATGTGGATCACGTCGGTGCCGGGGGGGCCGATCATGTAGAGGGGGCCCACGATCCACGCTCCGGTCTCGTCCGCGCACGCGACCAGTTTCTCGAGCCACCCCGGATCCACGGTCACATCGTTGTCGACGAAGGCGACGAACTCGGTTTCGAGCCGCGCCGCCGCGAGGTTTCGCGCCTCGTTGGGGCTCAGGAAGTGCTCGGTCCGGATCAGTTCGAAGTGCTGAGCCGCCGACTGTGCCCGAAGGTAGTCCCTCACTTCGGGAGGCGATCCCCCGTCGACGTACACGAGCTTGTGGGGAAACGTGGTGTTCGACAGCACGCTCTCGAGCGACTGCCGCGTGAAGCTGAACCGTTCTCGAGGCACGATCGCGACGGTGACCCGCGGTTCGGGGCCCTTCGTTTCTAACACGGGTCGGCTCCTTGGCCGGCCCGGGGAGGCACCCGTCCCGCCACGGACCTCCCAAGCAACCACCTTTCGGCTCGCCACGTGACCTTTCGCATCGCTTCCACCCCTCCTGCTCCCACCATTCTAAAGGAGTGTCCTATCGAGCCGCAAGGCAGTCCGGGGGCGGGTCGTGTCTGGGCCGGAGGTAACGTGGGGCCATGGGGCCGATCGTCGTCGAAACGGCCGCGCGCTGGCGCGACTACGCACCCCTTGTCGAGGCGCTTGAGCCCGGCGTTCCGGGTCCCGAGGCGCTGGCGCGGCGGGTGCTTCTGGACCCGAATTTCGAGCCGGGCGGTGCGCTGGTGGTCCGCCGAGGCGGCGAGGCCGTCGGCGGCGCCGTCGCGATCGCGCGGAGGGTCCCGTTGGAGAACGCCCCGCCCGACGCGGAGCGCGGCTATGTCACGTTGCTCGCGGTCGATCCACGGCATCGCCGCCAAGGGATCGGGGGCGCCCTCGTCGAGGCGGCCGAGGCTTACCTCGCCGTGCGGGGATGCACCTCGGTGTGGGTGTCGCCCTATGCGCCGGGCTACTTTGTGCCCGGCGTGGACGTCGAGGCGCACGCGGAGGCCCTTCGCCTGCTCGCCCGCCACGGCTACGGCGAGGTGTACCGGCCCTTGGCGATGCGGACTTCGCTCCCGGCGCTCGCCTCGCCATCCTGGGTGGACGACCGGGAGCGGGCCTTGGCGCCCGAGTACGGGGTCCGTACCTTCAGTCCCGACCTGGCGTTTCCACTCCTCGAGTTCGTCCAACGGGTGTTTCCCGGCGACTGGGTGCGGGTGGTGCGCGAGACGGGCGCGCGCATCCTGCAGGGCGAACCGCCGACGCGCCTCTTCGTCGCGGTCCGAGCGGACGGGCGGGTCGTCGGCTTCTCGCACCACGAGGCCGACCGGTTCGGACCGATCGGGACGGACCCCGAAGTGCGGGGCCTCGGGCTCGGCCAGGTCCTGATGTTCCGCACGCTCCACGCCCAGCGCGCGGAGGGTCATGCCGAGGCGTACTTCCTTTGGTCGGACGACCGAACGGCGCGCCGCCTGTACGACGCCGCCCGCTTTCGGGAGTGGAGGCGTTTCGCGGTCCTCAAGAAGTCGATTTCGCCGCGTCCGAGCCTCGTCTGATGGCGTTCGGCAGGAGGGTGCGGCCCGCATCGTGAACCTCGGACTATGCCGGAGATCGACATCCTTGCGATCGGGGCCCACATGGGCGACGAAGTCGCCTGGGGCGCGGCGTTGGCGGCGCACGCGAGGCAGGGCCTCTCAATCGGTCTTCTGCACCTCACTCCCGGCGAGAAGGGACACCCGACGCTGCCTCCCGAGGCGTACGCGGCGCAGAAGCGGGAGGAGGCCGCCGCGTGCGCGGCGCGGCTGGGCGCATCGATCTGGGCGCTGGACCACCGAGACGGGGAGTTGCGGGACGACGACGCGCTGAAATTCGAGGTGGCCGACGTGTTGCGCGAGGCCCGTCCCAAGGCGGTGGTGACGCACTGGGCGGGCAGCATGCACAAGGACCACGCCGCGGCGCACCGGCTTCTGGCGGATGCGATCTTCTACGCGGCCCTTCCGGGGTTCCAGCGCGCGCTGCCGCCCACACCGGGCCCGCGGGTCTTCTACGGAGAGAACTGGGAGGACCTGGAGGGTTACGAGCCAGAGGTGTTCGTCGAACTGCTCGACGAGGACCTGGAGCGGTGGGAGGAGGCCATGCGGTCCTACGCGCTGTTTCGGGGTGGCGTGTCGAAGTTCGAGTACCTGGACTACTACCGCGCCCTTGCGCGCGCCCGCGGTTGCGAAACGGGCTTTCGGTACGCGGCGACGTTCGCCGTTCCGCCCCGGGCCAGGCGCCGACGCGTCCCCTCGCTGCTGGGTTAGGCCCGGGAGTGACGGACACGCGCGCGGCGCCCTTCTAACGACGGGTGGTGGTGGCGCTCCAGGCCGAGGCGACGGCTTGCGCCAGCTCGTGGATGGGGTGGTTGCCCCCGGTGTTGGTCATCACCGCCACGACGCGACCGGCCTTGCGGTCGATTGCCAGGTACGAGCGGCACCCTTGCTGGGCGCCGCCGTGCACGGGGTTGCCCTTGGCATCCAGCGCCCAGCCGAGGCCGCGCCCGGTGTCCAGCCCGTCGATGATTTGCCGCTGGAACATGAAGTCGGTCGTTTGGGGGCGCAAGAGGCGGTTTTCGAGCACCGCCATCGCAAACCGCGCGAGGTCGGGCGCGCTCGCCTCCATCCCTCCGCCCCCGCTCTTCCACGAGATGTTCTCCTCGCGGGTCTGCCTCAGGGCGACGTTCAGGGCGCTTAGTTCATAGAGCGCCGAGCGCGCGGGGTCCGGCTTGGAGCGGTCCTCCAGGCGCAGGCTCTGCGCCCCGGCGGGCGCGGCGACGCGCCGCCGCACGATCTCGGCGAAGTTCCCTCCTCCCGCGATCTCGACGAGCCGGGCCACGAGGCTGAACGCGTGGGTGGAGTAGGAGACCTTTGCGCCGGGCTGGAACAGGAGCGGATCGTCCTTGAACACGTCGAGCGAGCTTTTGACGGTGAACGGCTCGAAGAACACGTCGGACTTCCCCGCCGCGTAGTGGCGGATCCCCGACGTGTGCGTGAGCAGGTGCCGAAGGGTGATCCCCGCCTCCTTGTGCGGCCACTCGGGAACGAGCGCGGCGACCGGCGCGAACAGCGAGAGCTTGCCCGACTCCACGAGCTGCATCGCCGCGACGGCCGTGACGGGCTTGCTGATCGAGCCCAGCCGGTACACCGTTCGCGCCGACGCCCTCGTCTTCGCCTCGCGGTCTTGGAATCCGGAGCCCGTTTCGAAGTGGGTGCCGTCCCGTTCGAGCACGGCCGCGGACGCTCCCACGAGGTGGTGCTCGGCCACGTAGGCGTCGAGCGCCTTCTGGACGGCGGCCTCGCGGCTTTGCGGGAAGGCCGCGGCGGCGGTGAGGGCGGCGAGGCAGGCGAAACCAGAGCGAAGTCGCATCACCTCCCCGTTCTACCTTCGCGCCGCGCCTCCCCGGCCAAAGGCCTCGCGCACCAGGTCCATGCGTTTGAGCAAATCTGGCGGCAGCGCCTCGCGTTCATGTACGATGGCCCGCTGTTCTTGGGACGCGTCTTGACGAACGGCGCCATCGATTGGCGGTCCCAGTTCCAACGACCGAGTTCAGCATCCAGGAAGCGACGCGGATAAGGCGTGGGAAACGCAAACGCCGCTCACTGCTCTCCCGCCTGTCGCCGCTAGCTGGAGCTCTGCCGCTTCGAATGATGTCGACCAGATAGAGGTCATCCAGCCGCATAGACAACGCGGGCCTCCTGGATCACGCGGTCGCGGATCACCCATTTGAGCTGTTCCGGCTCGGCGAAGATCGACCTTTCGGCGCATAATGGGATTAGGCTGGCCCAAGCCACAGTGGTTCGGCCAAGGCAGGGATGATCCTACCAGGGGCACTGTCCGCCTATCGGCAGGCCAAGGGCGCTTGCGGTGCCTCGACCACTTATTGACGCAACGAGGTTCGGTGCCCTTTTGGGATTGCGGGTGCTGAGGAGCTTATGAGACAATTCGTCATCGCCGCTGCGCTACTGGCAGGCGCCGCCGCGGCACGTGCGCAGTGGACGGTTGAGATCCTTCATCCAGCGGGAGCGAGCGAGTCGCACTTAAGCGCCGCCGGAGTTGGGCAGCAGGCGGGATATGCCCTGGTTTCCGGGAACAACCGGGCGAGCCTGTGGACAGGGATGTCTTCCTCATGGGTGGACTTGACCCCTGTTGACGCGGACAACGCGACCATCGGAGGCGTCGCCGGAGGCCAACAGGCGGGTGGCGTGAGCGTGGGTCGCCGCGGCCACGCAAGCATTTGGACCGGCACCGCTGCCTCGTGGGTGGACCTGCACCCTGCCGGCGCGCGCTCTTCGGCAGCACACGGAACCGACGGTGCCCGGCAGGCGGGTGAGATCCGACCCGGCATCGGACCTGAGCTTCATGCCGGACTCTGGAGCGGGACGGCATCGTCGTTTGTGGATTTGAACCCAGCGGGTGCGAGTTCATCGATTGCCTACGGCATCGAGGGAGGCCAGCAGGCGGGGTATGCGGTCGTGACCACCGAGATCGCGCACGATCACGCGAGCCTATGGACAGGTACGGCGGCCTCTTGGGTGGATCTCAACCCGGCGGGGGCGTACGACTCGAGGGCCCTCGACGTACAAGGGGGCCGGCAGGTTGGTTGGGCTTTCACCGGCGTGGGGAACCACGCGAGCCTATGGAGCTCAACCGCGGCCTCTTGGGTGGACTTGCACCCCGTGGAGGCCCTCAGCGGCAGCTCCTTCGCGACGTCGGTGTTCGGGGAGTTGCAGGCTGGCTACGCCTACTTCCCCGGGATCACGAAGGCTGGCATCTGGAGCGGAACGGCGGCCTCATGGGAGAGCTTGAACGGTTATTTGCCAGCGGAGTACACGAGCACGCAAGCGAATGATATTTGGAGCGATGGAGCCTCCATCTACGTAGTCGGGGAGGCCTACAACAGTGCGCAAGGCCGGATCGAGGCAGTGATGTGGCAGCGTCCCGTGCCCGAGCCCGCGAGCCTTCTGGTTTTGGAGGCAGGTCTAGCCGCGCTCGCTGCCCGCCGAAAGCGTCATGGCAACAACCAGCGTCCGAGGTCCGTCCGTCGGCCAACCGGGTTGGGAACCATGCTGAGCAAGAAGTGGTAGGCAGGATCGCAAGGCGTCATCCAGGTGAGGGCAGAACTGGCTGAACCACAGCCAACGTGCGCGACGTCGATCGCGCATCCGCCAATTTCAAGCTTGGCGACAAGAGACTTGGACGATAAGCTGCGAAAATGAAAACGCCCTCCGAGTGCTGGAGGGCGTATTCATCGTTCTTGAACCTGAAAGGAGTGGTGGACCGTGAAGGACTCGAACCTTCGACCCGCTGATTAAGAGTCAGCTGCTCTACCAACTGAGCTAACGATCCACGCTTCGAAAACGCATTTTACCCGACCACGTCCCGACGTCTTGGAGCACACTGGACACGTGGACGATGGGCGACTCGCACGGTGGGCCGGAGCGTACCGGGCCGTCGGGTGCCGGCCCCTCGACCCCGAAGAGCGCGCCGCGATCGAAGCGCTCTTGCGCCGAAGCGAACGGTCCCGACGACTGGCCGTTCAGATCCCAACCACCGTCGTCGCCGGGGCGCTCGGGCTCACCGCCCTCGGCTATGGCATGCAGTGGTGGGGACTGGTGATGTGGGTCCTCGCGTTCTTCTCGATCGTCATTGGCCCCCCCGTTTGGCTCGATGGGGTCAAAGCGGTGAAACTCCATAGCGCCGAACTCGAGGACGGCCGCGTTGAAGCGTTCGCAACCGAACCAGGAGCTCCCCCTCAGCCCCCCTTCGAGGCCCTTCGCGGCTCCGGGCGCGTCCTGAGCTGGAACGGCGTGCCCGCTCGGAAACGCCAGTTCGTCCACGCCGTGTCGGTCGCGTCGCCACCCAAGACGCGGCGCAGCGCCTCCATGCCGATGCGCATCGCCGCGATCCATCCCTCAGCCGCAGGCGCACTGGCCGAGCGCACCCTCTCCGACGACGAACACCGCGAACTCGCATCGATCGTCCATGGGCTCTCGCCCCTTCGCAACCCCCTCGCTCTCGTCGGTTGGGTCTACGTCGGAGCGCTTGCCGCCAACGGACTCTCAAGAACCGCCGAGGACCCCTCCCACCTCGTAGTCGGGGCGATCTTCTCCGCCCTCTGGATCTTCATCTCCACCCTCCTCTCCCGACGCTTCAGCCTCTATCGACGGCTGTCTCGCGACCTTGTCCAAGGCGTCACCTACGCGTCCACGTCCTCCGGCGTGACCCTCCGCACAGGGCGGGGCGAACTCGTCGACGCCGAGTTTCTTCCCCACTCCCGGGCCCTCTGGACCGTCGAAGGCGAACCCGCGACCTGGCGACGCGGGTAGGTGGTTGGTTGTGGTTCACGCAACGAACGCAAGGAACGCAAAGGGGTTGGGCTATCCTTCCACCATGAGCACGCCCACCGTGAAAGAACTCCTTCGGGACTCGCTGCAGAAATCGAAAACCATGTACCTTCAGGATCTGGAGGCCATGTCCCACGAGCATCTGTCCAAGTCGCCGGGCGGCAGCGCGCGAACGCCCTACGACTTCACCTACGAAACGGCCGTGGTGAACCGAAGGATCGCCAAGCGGCTGCGCGGCGAAGACCCCGGTCCTCCGCCGTTCGGAGAGTGGCCCGTCGCCCCTCCCGAATTCCAGGACAAGGACACCGCGATGAAAGAGTTGGAAGCCTCCGCGAACGACGTGATCGCAGGGTGGGACGCGACGCCCGAGCACAAACTCACCGAGAAGATCCCGCTGCCGAAGGGCGAGACCTCCCCGCTCGACATGGCGAAGCTCGCCGCCGTGCATATGAGCTACCACGACGCGCAACTGAACAACCACCAGGCCATCTGCGGAGACGACCAGGTGCACTGGAAGCAGGACTAGCCGCCGCCAGACGGGGGGTCGCACAGAGAAGAGCGCGACGCCAGAGGGCATCCGCCGCCGCAAGCCCCGACTCCGGGTGGACAGACGAACTCCCCCAAATGAATCCAAGGGGTGCGAGCGAGTGTTTGGGGCCGGCTTCATCGCCGAGCAAAGCGTGGCCCTGGAATTGAGGCAAGAACCCTTCGTTCCCAAGGTATCGTGCCTTGCGTGCCTACGATTCGGCGAGCGACCGCTGCGGACAGCCCCGACGTCGTTCGTGTGATTCGCGCCGTGTACGACGAGTTTGGCTTTTCGTGGGATCCCGAGGCGTATCATGCGGACCTTTACGACCTTGAGGGCCACTACTTCGCCAAGGGGTACCCCTTCTGGGTCGCCGAAGCGGACGGCCAGGTGATCGGCACCTCGGCTCTCGCGCTCTTTCCCACGGTGCCCGGCAGCCCCGGTTCGGTCGTGCAGGACGGCAGCGCCCGGCGGCTCGCAGGTACCGACTGCGCCTTGGAGCGCCTGTACGTGCACCCCACCGCGCGCCGGGCAGGAGCGGGCACTGCCCTCCTCACGGCAACGATCGCCGCCGCGCGCGAACGGCGTTGCGCGGCGATGGAGATTTGGAGCGACAAGCGATTCGAAGACGCCCACCGGCTCTACGGACGCCTGGGCGCAGAAACGGTCGGCGACCGGATTTGCCACGACCCCGACCAGAGTCCCGAGTGGGGCCTCATCCTCCCCCTCTAAGGGCCCCCCGATTCCCGATTCCCGTTTCCCGTTTCCCGATTCCCGTTCCCCAGCATTTCCCCTATACTGAGTGCGTTAAGGTTGCTTTGAGGCACCTTGTGCGAATGAAGAGGAGGACCCTGTGCGAATCACACGAATCACGCTTTTCGTCACCCTAACCGCCGGAGCCGTCTTGGCTCCCGCCCAGGGACGCTTGATCGCGGTCGACAGCAGCCGCGCTCTCTACGACATCGATATGACCTCGGGGGCGAAGACCCAGTTCGGAACCGTAAGCTCCAACGCCAGCACCACCGCGGGACTGGCCTACGATGCCGCTTCCGGCACGATGTATCTCACGTCGTCGGGCAACGACTCGCTTTTCACACTCGACTTGGGGACCGGCAACGCGACTCTCGTGGGAGCGTACGGTGATTCCTCGATCGTGATGCATGGTCTTGAGTGGGACAGCAGCACCGGCACGCTCTATGGAGTCTCGGGCGCGACTACCAACCAGAACACGTACCGCATCAGCACCACCACGGGCGTTGCGACGGCGTTCGGCAATACGGGCCTTACGTCGTTCAACAACCTGGGCTACAACAGCGATACCGACACGATGTACATGACCAACAGCGGCACGGACAGCTTCTACCTGTTCAACCGCACGACTGGCGTACCCACCCTGATCGGGGCCCTGGGCGGCCCGACCAATCCAAACGGTCTCGCCTACAACCCGGACAACGGTTTGATGTACATGGTGGACAACAGTACGGACAATCTGTACACGATCGACATGTCCACCGGCGCGGCAACCTTGATCGGCTCGACCGGCACCGGCAACCTGCTGGGCCTTGCCTACGTGCCCGTGCCCGAGCCGACCACGATGCTCGCCCTCGGCCTCGGCGCCGCTGCCCTTTTGCGACGCCGCAAACGATAAGGAAACCGGGAATCGGGCTTCGATGGTTTTGCCCGATTCCCGATTCCCGTTTCCCGATTCCCGTTTCCCGATTCCCGTTTCCCGTTTCCCGTCACAAGCAACCTTCCCCATGCCTGCGGCGTCTTCAGAGGAAGGAGACTTCTGACCAAAACCATGTTTCGAACTGCCAACCCCTCGATGAAGGAGCAGGTCTACACCGACCGCGCCGGGGCTTTCGAAGCTCCCATGACCGTGACCGGGACCGTGGGCAAAACGGGCATTCTGCTCGCGATCCTCGTCGCCACCGCCGCCTTTGGCTGGACCCAGGCGTCGATGCCGCTGATGCTGGCAGGGCTTGTGGTGGGGCTGATCCTCGCGATCGCGACGATCGTGAAGCCGCAGTGGGCGCCTATCACCGCGCCCTTCTACGCGGCCGCGGAGGGCCTGCTCGTCGGAACGATTTCCGTGATCTACGCCACGATGTTCGCCGACTCGAAGTGGTCGAACATCGTCCCGCTGGCCGTGCTCAGCACCTTCGTGGTGTTGGCGGTGATGCTGGGGCTCTACCTGACCCGGATCATCCGCGTCACGGAGACATTCCGCATGGTCGTCATCGGTGCGACGGCGGGCATCATGCTCACCTACCTCGCGACGCTGGGTTTGAGCTTCTTCTTCCCGGGCGTTTGGAACCTGGCCATCTACCAGGCAGGCCCGATCGGAATCGTCTTTTCCGTGGGTGTGATCGTGATCGCCGCGCTCAATCTCGCGCTGGATTTCGACATCATCGAGACGGGCGTGGAGGCCAAAGCCCCCAAGTACATGGAGTGGTACGCCGGCTTTTCGCTGCTGGTGACCCTCGTGTGGCTCTACCTGGAAATCCTCCGGCTCTTCTCGAAGCTGGCCAGACGGTAAGGCACGCCCGTCGAGCGGGCGTGCCTCCCGCACTCCCGCCTGGCTAGCCGCCCCCGCCGCCGCCACCGGCCCTTCCGGCTTTGCCGCCCTTGCCCGCGCGATCGGTCTTGCGATCCGTAGCCCCGCCGCCGTCCTTTCGCAGCTTCTCAAGCGCGGCGCGCATGAGCTCCTGGTACTTCTTCAACTGCTGCTCGGTGAGCGTCGTCTTCACCGTCTCGCGATACTCGGTCTGCAGTTTCTGGGCTTCTTCGCGGAATGCGGCGCGGTCCTTGGTCTCGCGCGCCTTCTCCATGAGCTCCTTGAGCCCGTCCTGCAGCTTCTTCTGAGCGGCTTCGAGCTTGGACTGCTGGCGCTTGTTCAGATTCAGCTTGGCCAGCACCTCTTGGTTGATCTTCTGCATCTGCCCAGCCCGCGCCCGGTTCTGCAACTGTTGGCCCTGACCTTGACGCTGACCCTGGCCGAGTCCCTGGCCCTGGCCGCCGTTCTTGGGCCCGGCGGCTTGCGCAAAGGCGGCCGTGACGAGGCTTCCCGCAAGCGCTGCGGTGGTGATGAGTGTGATAACTATCTTCATTCCTGTTGACTCCCGATGGGATACCGGCAATGACGCTCGCCAAAAGGCACGGTTCACCGAGACCCAGGACCGTCTCCCGATTCCCGTCTCCCGATTCCCGTCTCCCGGCACCGAGTATCCTCTCGAAATGATTCGGGTGTCGGACCTCACGCACGCGTTCGGCGAGCGCGTGGTCCTGCGCGACCTCGACCTCGATATCGAAAAGGGCGAAATCGTCGCGATCATGGGGACCAGCGGCGGGGGCAAAACCACGCTCCTCAAGTGCATCACCGGGCTTCTCACCCCGACCCAGGGCACCGTCGAAGTCGCCGGCATCGACGTCCGAAAGGACCCCGAGGCGGCCCGCCGGAAGATGGGCATGGTCTTCCAATCCGCGGCGTTGTTCGACTATCTCGACGTGGCGGGCAACGTGCTCTTCGGCGTTCGCCGTTGGCTCCACCTCGATCGGGACGCCGAGCAGAAGCTGATGCGGGAGACGCTGGCGACCGTGGGGCTGGAAGGCGTCGAGACCCTCATGCCGAGCGAGCTGAGCGGCGGCATGCGCAAGCGGGTGGGCGTCGCGCGCGCGCTCGCGCTCAACCCCGACGTCATGCTCTACGACGAGCCCACGACAGGCCTCGATCCCATCACCACTTACACCATCGACGCGCTGATCGTCCAGGTGAGGAAGACCTTTGGAGCCACAAGCGTCGTCGTGAGCCACGACGTCTCCTCGGTGTTTCGCGTGGCCGACAAGATCGCGTTCCTCGAGGGGGGCGAGTTGTCGTTCACCGGCTCGCCCCAGGCTTTCGCGGCATCGGAACGACCCGCCATTCGCGAGATGGTCGAGAAGGCGCGCGCCGAGACGTTCGGGTAGCGAGGAGGCGTCAGCGCGCCCGGCGGACGGTGGAAGGGCTCGTGTGGAACCGCGCGGCGAACGCTCGCGAAAAGTGCGAGAGACCCGCGAATCCCACCGCTTCGGCCACCTCGGAAACCGACAGGTCCTCCTCAACCAACATCTGGCGCGCGCGCTCCAGTCGGATGGCGACGAGATACTTGTGGAACGGTTGCCCGGTCGCCTGCTTGAACAGGTGGCGGAAGTGCGACGTGCTGAGGCCGAGCTGCTTGGCCACGGCCGCGTCGGTGAGGCTCTTGGCAAAATGCCGATCCACGATCGCGAGCGCGCGGTCCACGAGACGCCCCGAGGGCCCGTCCGATCCGTTCACCATGGGCGCAACAACGCGCTCCACCCACTCGTGCGCCGCAGCGGCGACCGCCTCGCACGACGACTCCGCATCCAAGGCCCGCGCGGCCTCCAACTGGACGCGGTGCAGCGATCGCGGGCCGCCGGCCTCCAGCATCGCGGCCGTCACGACGGCGAGAAACGTCAGCGCTTGACCCCGCGCCTCGTCGAGATCTTCGGCCTCCAGGAGCCCCTCCTCGAGCTGCGCGAGCGCGTCCTGCAGGCGGATCCGGTTCCCCGAGCGCACGATGCCGCCCAGCTCCTCGAGTGCGATCCGCCCGCGGGCCGAGTGGAAGGGACACCCGCGGGCCGGACGGTATTCGAACAGCACGTCGAACAGGAGGAAGGACGCGGGGCTCCCGAGGTCCTTGAAGCGCAGATGCGTTCCGCGCAGGCCGGGTGGGATGTCGATGGTCAGGGCATCGACGCGGCAGCGCTCGCCCTCGACCGAGCAATCCCCCAACGTCTCGACGCTCGCCCCGTCGCCGCTCAGTCGGACCCGGTCGGAAAGTTCTCGCGCGTCGCTATAGTGCCTTCCGTTGATCAGATTGCACCGAAGCAGGACTTCGCCGTTGGCCATCAGATGCACGGTCGCGCCCAAGGTCCCTTGGCTCTCGAACTCGACTCCGGCCCATCGAGCAAACACCCCGACCAGATACACGCGGCACAGATCGCCCACGTCGGAGGGGAGCGGCACGTCCAGCGTGTAGGCGCACGCCCGGGCCGGATGGCGGCGCGAGGGCCCCCCATTGCTCTGCCAAGCGGGCTCCCCTCCCAACTGGAGATCGCGCAACGCCCCGGGCGGGTCGAAGCGCAGGCCCGTGTCCGAGCGTGCGAATCGTCCGCGAACCAGTTGCGTCGTGGGCTCCGGACCGAACTTCAAACGAGCCTCAGTTGGAGAGCTGGACCGTCGTATGCGGCAGGTGTCCGAAGAGGGACTCCCGAAGGCCCTTCACCCGAGGCGAGATCAGCTCCGCATCCCGCTGGAAGTAGATGGGCACCCAAGCGGCGTCCTGCAGCGCAATGTCCTCGGCCTCCGCATAGAGGTCCAGGCGCCGCTGCTCGTCCATGGTGCTGTCGGCCTCCTTGCAGAGCGCGTCGAACCTTGGGTTCGAGTAGCCGATCCGGTTCTCCGGCCCATACGGGTACGTGCCGAGCATAAAGCTGAGGAAGTTCTCGGGGTCGAGATAGTCCGCCGCCCAGCGCATGTGCACGGCTTGGTGCTCGAACCGGTTTCGCGCCTCGAGGAACGCCCGCCACTCCATCGTCCGGAGGGTGACCTTCACATTGAGGTTCTTGTCGAGCTGACTGGCCACCGCCTCGGCCACGATGCGGATGTCGGGCCGCACTTCGCGGAACGTCAGCTCGAAGGGGGGCAAGCCCCGCCCTTCCGGATAGCCCGCGTCCGCCAGGAGCTTCTTCGCGCCCGCCACGTCGTAGGGCAGCCCTTTGGCGTTCTCTCGGTGCCCGAGCACACCGGGCGGCACGATGCAGTTCGCCACCTGGTTGATGCCGCCCATGATCTTGTTGACGATCGTCTCCTTGTCGATCGCCATGGCGATGGCCTGCTTCACGCGTCGGTCCTTGAACGGCGGGTACTTCAGCTCGTTCATCGCGATGTACCAGACGGCGGGGCGTGGGAAGAATTTGAGCTGATCTTTGAACTGCGGGTCCTTGCGCAACCCGTCCACGTCCTGCCGCTCGAGCATGACCAGGTCGATCTCGCCGGCCTTGAACTTGTTGAGCCGCGTCGCGGCGTCCTTGATCACGGGCCGTTCGATCTTCTCGATGAGCGGCGCGCCTCCGTGATACTCCTTATTCGCGGCAAGCACGATGATCTGGTCGGGCACGTACTGGTCTGCCTTGAACGGGCCGGTTCCGATCATCTCCTTGGCGTTCTTGATCTCCTCCATCGGCACATCGCCCTTGGGCAGGACGGCGTTGACGATGTAGGTGAGCTTGCCGATGAAGTAGGGGCGCGGCTTGTCGATGCGGATCGAGAGCGTCAGGGGATCGACCACCTGGATCCCGGAAATGTCCTTGGCGGTCCCGGCGATCTTCTCTTTGACTCCGACGATCTCGCCGAGGTAGTTGGGTGCGGTGGAGCTCATGAGGGCGGGACTGCACGCGCGCTCGTACGTCCACTTGAAGTCCTCGGCCGTCAGGGCCTTGCCGTTGTGGAACTTGACTCCCGGCTTGATCTTGAACGTGTAGAGCGTGCCGTCGTCGGAGATCGTCCACGATTCGGCGAGCAGGCCGACCGGATGGTTGTCCTCGGACCAGTTGACGAGGCCCTCGTAGACCTGTTGCAGGAGGTCGATCGTGTCGCCGTCCTCCACCTTCCCGGGGTCGAGGGACGTGGGGTTGGTGACGATCGGGTACCGGAAGACGTTTTCCTTGCCGGCTTGGGTGCGTTCGGAGAAGTCGCCTTTGCCGCAGCCGGCGACCACGAGGGCCAGCGACGCGAGCAGGAAGAGAGAGGCCTGTCTCATCCTTTTAGTTTACTCGGGGGGACGGGAATCGGGAATCGGGAATCGGGAGTCGGGTCAGCTCACCCCGGGGGCGGCTGAGGAGGGCCCCACCTCCCGGTTCTCAGAAACTGCTCGATCACGGCCTTTCGCAGCTTCGGAGGGTTCTTGTCGAGTTGGAGGTAGCGCCTCAAGTACTGACCCGCCTCCTTAGGCGATTCGACTACACAGGCCCAGCCCGCAAAGTACTGTGCCTCCGCCCAGTCCGGTTCGAGACGTGCGGCCTCAATTGCATATTTGCGGGCAAGCGGCAAATCAGCCCGGTCCTCGGCTGGCACCGGCAGTTCCTTCCCGTGTCCGTCCACCATCCGCTCGACCCCACTGCTATAGGCTTCCGCCAACATCAGCCGGCCCCTGGCCTCTTTTGGGTGCCCGTCCACCCAAATTCGAAGTGACTTGCGCGACTTCGCGATCTCGTTCATCGCGTACATGGCGCCTGAGTAGAGGACGATCATCTCTCGCCGGTCCTCCCCGGGGGGAAGTGGCTGCAAGAATAGAGAGCCGTACCAGCGGTCCGCTTTCGGCGAGAGAGCGTTCCGTGTTCCGGTGTCACCCATGATAGCCATGACTAGGTTGTAAGCAACCACGTGACGGGCGGTGCCCTTATGGGGAACGCGTCCACCTCCACGGTCAATCTCCTGTTTCCGTAGTGCTGTCACTTTGACCGCGACTTCATCTGCCGCCGATGACAGGGTGCCGACCATCTTGGCTGTGATCGCCATGCCCCAGATGTGAAACGGTGAATCGTCGTCCTGTCGGTAGAGGCCGCGAAACCCTTTCCAGGCTTCCTCATAGCGGCCTGCCTCAAGGGCAGCGATCACCTTTCTTTGGAACGCAGACGGCTTCTTCGGGTATGCGTCCGACGCCGGCACGCAACCACAGGGATCCAAACTGGATACGGACCAGTCCCCTTTGCCTCCAGCGCTGGAAACTGCAATGAGGCACCAAAAGGCTAAGGCGAAGCATAGCCTTCCGGCGCGAAGTCTATTAGGGGTACGGTAGCCAATGGAGACGGTATCTGTGATCATTACGTTCTGCATCCTCTTTGGTCGCACTTGCCCATCTATCCATCTGCATATCCCGAATACCCAAGAATCCGTTGTCTCCGTATGCTAAGAAGAACCCGGTTTTATGCCGCCAGAAGTTCTGTTTCTCTATGCAGAACTGAAGGTTGTTTGGTCCGGGGTTGACAGTCATGGAGTAGCTTTGCGTTCTAGTCACCGAAGCGGTTTGGCCGTACTCCCCCGAAATGCTCAGCGCGCGAAGCAGAGGGTGGGCTTTGGCTAACGCTTCCCCGCTCAGTCCCACCTTCACGGCCCAAGTGATCGACGTCTCATACCCCGAGGATTCTGTAATGGTGACCGGCCCATACGGATTTCGAACCACCCATCCGCTCACACAGCCGAAGTCGCTGCTCTTCTCCACATCCGAGGTCCAGACGGGAAACTCCCACGGCGCGTGGATCCTCACCTCGACGCTTCCCGACTCGGGAATCTGATCCTGATCGATCATGTGGAATGCGTTGTTCAACGTGATCGGCCCGGAACGAATCATCTGGACCACCTCGTCCCCGCTGTAATGCCGGTAGACCTGCCCGACGGTCCAGTGCGACATCTCGACGTCCGTCCAATCCCAGGCACCCGTGGGCCCGTTCCAAGCGCCCCAGGGCGCGGCGATGAAGACCGCTCGTGCCATCCCGTAGGGCGCGGAGGACCCCGGCGGTGGAATCTCCACCCCGTTGCCCGGACAGATGAGGCCGATGTCCATCTTCAGAATCCGGGGATCGATCTGCTCGTTGGGCACCGGGGCGTCGTGAAACCCGATCGTGAAGGTCGGATCGGGAACCCCCACCACCTCGAGGGTCCGATCCGCCACCATCTGCTCCGTCGTCCGCGCGTCGGCGTAGGCATGGGCGACCAGGTCGGTGGCCGAGGCCTGCGCGAACTTCGGGATCCGGATCTCGGCGTGCCCGTTCGCATCCAACGGAATGCGCCTCAAGACCGATCCGAACTGCTTGAGAACGATGTCGAAGAGTTCGGGGTCCGGTGTGTCGACATCCGTCGGCGTGTCCAACCCGTTGTTGATGCTGATCGTGCCCAGCGGCTTGGTGCCCGCCCACGCAAAGGAGGTGATTCGGATCAGCACGCTCGGAGGCGGATCCCCCACGCCGATCCACCGAACGTCCAACACGGACTCTCCTTCGCTCGTCATCGACACGTCGCGGGGCACGCCCGTCTGGTTGGTCGCACCCGGAAGGGGGAAGAACTGGTGGCTCTGCCAAGGAATGCGATCGACCCGATTGACCGGTTGGCCACCCTCCATGACCCAGGAGGAGACCGTGTCCGTTCCCACCGAGTTCACGGTCAACGCCCAGTTCGCCGGATTCCACGGCCGGTCGTCCCGCTCAAATCCAGTCCCGACGCCGCCCTGGGCAAGGGCCGCTCCGAAGGTCGCGGCGAACGCGGCGACAACGCTAACTTCTCTCAACATGGACATGACTTCTTTCCTCGCAAAAGAGGATATCACAAAAATACTTGAGGCGCAAGTATTTTTGTGACGGGAATCGGGAGTCGGGAATCGGGAGTCGGGCTACAAAGTGGCTTCGTACGCCTGCGTGGCCGCGGGCAAGGGGCGCTCCAGCACGTGCCGCCATGTCGCGAGCAGCACGCGCAGGCACTCCTCCACGAACTTCAGGTTCCCCGGCGGCGCGTCCAGCTCCGCGATCCGATCGAGACCCATCAGCGCTTCGGCCCGGGTCTGGAACGCGTCCTGGTACTCGTGCGCCTGGCCGTCCGAAACCAACCCGCCCGCCTGCGGCGAAAACCAGGGCTTCCCCGAAACCAGTGCGCTTCCGTTCGACGCGCACCGCGCGAACGACGGCTGGAAACCCGCCTCGCGCAGCAGCGCGACCTGCGCCCACACCAGCGCCACCGCGGGCTTCTCGTGCCGCTCCAAGGCCTGCAGCACCCGCAGCAGCAGCTCGTACGCCCCGGGATCGCCCTCCTCCCAGGGAATCACCGCCTCGAACAGCTCCGCCATCGCAAGCGCCATCGCCAGGCGGTCGTAATCCGCGCGCAAGCCCGGAAACGAGCTGGAGGGCTGCGCCTGCGTCACGAACCGGTTCACCTTCCCCACCGCGACCTGCAGCACGACCGCCACGAGCGGCTCCGACGAGCCCGCCAGCCGCGATCCGCCCTTGCGCGCGCCCTTGGCCACCACGTCGAGCTTCCCGTGCTCGCGGCTCAAAACCGTGAGGCGCCGGTCGCTCTCTCCAGCGTCCCGGCGCCTCAGCACGATCGCGTGCAGGGTCAGCTCGTGCAGCGCGTCATCCTCCGATGCGCAAGACCGTGTCGCGCAGCCACTCGATCCACACGAAGTACATCCGGTCGATCAGCAGCGTGAAGCGCATCATGACCGTCGATCCGAAGATCGCGCCGAAACCGACCATCAGCAGCCAGCGGCCCGACGTGGTCATCCCGCGCATGAACCGGTTCTTGAAGTCGAACGAGAACAAGAAGTACGAGATCACGCACAAGACCGTGATCACCATGATCAGGTTCGTGAGCGCCTGCGAGACGTACACGTTCCCCGCCACCGCCGCCGCCTGGTCGGGCGTCATCCCCTCGGTCGAAGGAACGAACGGCGGGCTCCACGTCGTGGGCACGATCGGCCGCAGGGCCGTGTTGATCTGCGCCCCGTACCGGTTGAACCACACCTGGACCTGCTGACCCGACCACAGGCCGATGATGATTCCGATCGGAATCCGGCTGAGCCAGTTGTGCTTCTTCGAGAACACGGTATAGCCCGCCAATCCGATCGGAAGCAAGAACGCGTACGCCCAAAATCCCGGCGTGTCGGGTCCGCCGCTCTCCGAGAGCGAACCGACCATCTTGTCCCACCACACGTCTTTGAGCGTCTCGGTCCAGAGGATCACCAGCGCCCAGCCCGCAGCCAAGCCGAGGAACAGGTGCTCGAAGAACCGGTAGAACTTGTTCTCCTTCCAGAGCACGCTGTAGAGTCCGATGGTGGCGATCACACCCACCGTCAACTTGATGAGTTTGTAGTCCATCCTATTTCGGCTCCTTGCGGCTCAGGTACATGCCGATGTTTCCGACGACGATCGCCAGGATCATCAGGGTGAGCGCCACGTGGAGAGTCGGGTAGTACGCCTTTCCCTTGCCGGCGTTCGCCATGCCGGGGAACCCCGGGACCGGCTCCTTGTGCTTCTCGTCCACCACCTTGGGCTTGCCCGGAGGGGTGTTGATCCCGTCCTCCATCATCGTCTCGATGTCGTAGACGCCCTTCAGCCCCACGCAGATGCCCTGCATCTGGCCGGACGAGTAGTACACGATGCTCTCCGGTCCCATCACGCCCGTGACCATCGCCCCGAGGGTGACCTTTCCGTAGAGCCGCTCCACGATGATGTCGAAGGTCTTCGACGCCGTGACCACCAGCAGGAGCGGGACGTCGCCGACCTTGGACACGTTCTTCAGCACCGGCGATTGGAACACATCGGTCTGCGGCTGGCCCGGCCCGGGAGACTCGGTGCGGCCGGCGAACGCCTTCCGAAGGTCCGTGGCGATCGCGTTGTTCATGCCCTCCGAGTTCGGGAAAAAGCCCAGGCTCACCCAGTCGTTCCACCGCTCGTACGGGCGCCCTCCCGCCGCCGCCTGCTCCTTGCTCACCTTCTCGATCGTGTCCCGCGCGACTTGGGGCGCCTGCGGGTCGGCGGTCGCGTACACCGCGAACTTGATGTTGCGGCGCATGAGGATCCGAAGCAACGCCTCCATCTCGCCCATGCTTTCGCCGCGCGTCGACTTCGTCCAGTCGCTCTCGATGAGGATCGTGCTCCCCTCGGGAATCGACATCACCATCCGGTAGAAGTCCATCGACGCCTGCACCGGCTTGTTGGGTACGGGCACCGAAACGAACGCCGGAATCGTCGTGCAGACGATCAGCAGCAGGTAAAGCCACTGTCGCTTGACCGACATCATCTTCGCGCCGAGCGACGCTTCCTTCGGGGGAGGAGTGGGATCTGGAATAGCCATCAGCTGCTCACCGCCGTTTTCTCAAGGCTCAGCCAGAGCCGCAGGCCCATCGCCAGCGCTCCGATACCGATGCCGAAGTCGATTCCCCGCAGACTCGGCGTCTGCAAGGTGTTGCTGATCCATTTCACGATCTCCGTCAACTTGAAGTTGTCGGCGAACCCGGGAGCGGTCGTGCCCTTCATCGAGTCGATCGCTCCGTTCCACGCGTACTCGAGAGCCCCCATCAGGCCGAGCATGATGATGAACGCCGTCGCCAGCATCAAGGTGGCTTCGATCGACCGGATGCGGAACGCCCGGTACGCCGCGGAAAGCACGTAGAACGCGATCAGCGAGAACATGCCCGCGTCCATCTCCTGCAGCAGACCGTCGAACAGCAGGTCCTTGAAGCGCGCCGCCCCCCACCCGGCCTCGACCGTGACCGCGGTGCTGTTCGGATTCTGGCTGAGAATCCAGTCCCAGTAGCCCGCGGCCGCCATGGCGAAGATGCTCACCAGAAGCACGGCGCTGAAGAACGCGTCCTTGTGGCCCTTGAACACCCGCTGGCCGTGGATGCGGAGCAGCGAGTAGATGCCGAGTCCCAATAGGAACGCGGTCAACACGTTCGAGAAGTTGCTGACCACCGTGTTGGCGTCTTCAAGCCAGAACCCGACGCCGTCGACCAGCCCCAGCGGCAGATCGCCCGGCTGCCGGTTCACGGGCTTGGGCCAGAGGTAGAAGAGGACCCAGTAGAGGCCCGCGACGAACGTGACCGTCGCGACGACCGGCTTGCGGACCCGCGACGGCGCGGCCATCAGCACGGCCAGTCCTGCAAAGCCGAGGACCAGCGCGATGCCGATCTTGGTCCAAAGCTCGGCCGAACCGTTCGGCGCGTTGAAGAAGGAGTCCGGAATCGCCTGGGCGAACATCATTGGCCTTCACCCTCGTCGCCACCCGGCGCCGGCACGAAGTTCGGGTCCTTCTCGCGCACGATCTGCTTGTCCGCCTCGGCATCGCGCTGCGGGTTGAACATGCGGGAGAAGAACGTGTCGGAGATCTTCATCGGCCGCTCCGGAACGTCCACCAATTTGCCATCCTTCATCTCCTTCGAAGTCATCCCCAACAGCTGCATGCTGTTGAAGAGGGTGCCGATCACGATGGCCACCATCACCAGCACCTTGCTCCAGTCCTGGCCCACGAGGCTGCCCACCAGCACGGGCTCGCGGCTCAGGTACGCGCTGGCCGCGTAGAACTCGTCGCCGATCAGCACGTAGTCGCAAGCGGCGATGAAGAAGGGCGTCTGCGTCTTCTCGGTCGAGCCGGCCACCTGGATCGCGCCGACCGAGTTGGCCGTCTCAGCGAAAATCATCGATTCGGCGAAGAACTCGCCGAGGAAGAACGCCGCCGCGGTCTGCTCGCGGAGGATGATGCCGGACACGCCGGCCGCCATCGCGAACTGGCGGTCCGAGATGAACCGGACCGAGTCCATGTCGTACCGGTCGGCAAGCCCTTCGGAGGCGTACACGTCGCGAATGATCTCCTGCGCGACCGTGTAGACCGCCGCATCGGCGCAGCACAGGCGGATGGGGTTCGCAAACTTCGCCGCGGTGCGCGTCACGTGCGCGAAGATCTGCAGCGCCTGCATCGAAATCGCGTTCAACGTCCCCAAGCCCGGCACCATCAGCACGGGCCGTCCCATCTCCGTCGCACGCCCGATCGCTTCGTCGATCGCGTTCAAACCCGCGATGCGCCGAATGTAGAGGTCCTTCCCTCCCTTCGCGCGAAAGATGTTGAATAGGATGAAGAACACGAGGGTCAGGGTGACCGCGATGCTCACCCATCCTGTGTCGCCGTATTGCATGATTCCTCCGTCTCGTCCGTCCTCCCCTGCGCGATCTGATCGAGCAGACGATCAATCAGCTCGCGCTTGGAAAGAAGCCGAGAATAGTTGTTCACAAAATCGAACCCTAAGAAGGGGACGGTGAATGGCGCGAAAACGATTGCCGCGTGTCCGCCAACGTTGGCCAGGGGTTTGTGCATCTCCAACATCACGGTTGCGGGCACCTCAAGCTTCCGCCTGCGGATCTCCTTCACTGCTTTCTGGATCAGCGCCTCGGATTCCTCCTCCGTCAGCTCGTTCTCCCACAGATTGAACATCTTTGCCCCAGTACGCGCTTATCTTAGCGAGAACCGCCTCTCGATGCGCGCCGAACCGCACAAATACGCCGCGAAAGGGCGCCATTCGCCCCGATTCCGCGAGCGGCGAGAGCTTCACGCCCTCGTCGTCGAGGATCGCGCGCCTCACCTGCTCCCACTCCAAAGACGTCGTGCTGAGCCCCACGGTCACATGCGCGCCCTTCGCGTCCAGCCGGTTTCGGATCGGCATCCAGTACTCGGCGGTCGAAGCCATCACCGCCACGAAGCCGATCAGCGCGAACAGCGCCTGCCCCATCCAGAACCAACCCGCCGCCGCGGCCACCATCGCCGCAGCCCAAACCACGTAACGCTTCCATGGCTCCTTGTCCGACAAACGTACGACCCATCGAAACGGTTCGTCCTCTTTAGCGCCAGTCATCGAACAACGTGCTGACCGATTGGTTCAGGTAGATGCGGCGGATCGCCTCGCCGACGAGCGGCGCGGACGGCAGGACCGTGAGCTTCGGAATCATCTTCTCGTTGCCGATGGGAATCGTGTCCATGGTGATGATCCGCGAGACGACGCTCTCTTGCAGCCGCTGGGGCGCGTTGCCGCTGAACACGGGGTGCGTGCAGCTCGCGATCACCTCGGTCGCGCCGCGTTTGAGCAACGCCTCCGCACCCTGGATGATCGAGCCTCCGGTGTCGATCATGTCGTCGATCATCACGCACTTCTTGCCGTCCACGTCGCCGATGATCTCGACGATGTCCACCTTGTTCGGCTCGGGACGGCGCTTGGCGATGATCGCAATGGGCGCCTTCAGCATCTCCGCCAGCGCCCGGGCCCGGCCGACCCCCGCAACGTCGGGGCTCACCACCACCACGTCCTCCTCCGCGTAGCCCTGCTCGAGCATGTAGCGTCCGATGATCGGCCCCGCATAAAGATGGTCCACCGGCACGTGGAAGAAGCCCATGATCTGCTCGGCGTGCAGGTCCACGGCCACCACGCGTCCCGCGCCGGCCTGCTGGATGAGATCCGCCACGAGCCGCGCCGTCACGGGCTCGCGCGGCTTGATCTTCTTGTCTTGGCGCGCGTAGCCGAAGTAGGGCATCACCACCGTGATGCGGCGCGCCGAGGCCCGCCGGAACGCGTCAAGCATGATCAGCAGCTCCATCAGGGTGTCGTTCGCCGGGAAGCACGTCGGCTGCAGCAGGAACACGTCGTTCCCACGGGCGCTCTCGTCGACCATGATCCGGATCTCGCCGTCGCTGAACTTCGTCGACGTCAAGCGTCCCAACGGAATGTTGAGGTAATCGGCCACGCGCACGGCGAGCTCGCGGTTCGCGTTGCCCGCGAACAGCTTCATGCCGGTCAAGCCGCCGTTTACGTGTTCTTCGCCTTCTTCTCTCGCCAATGTGCTGCCCACTCTTCCCGTACCTCTTGCCTGGATCGCCCCACGGCCAGCGCGTTGGCCGGCACCTCTTTGTTGATCACGCTCCCTGCGGCCACGAACGCCCCGTCGCCGATCTTCAGCGGCGCGATGAGCGTGGTGTTGGAGCCGATGAATGCGTCTTCGCCAATCACCGTTCGGTGCTTAGCGAAACCGTCGTAGTTGCAGGTGATCGTGCCCGCGCCGACGTTGGTGCGCGCCCCGACCTCCGCGTCCCCGATGTACGTGAGATGCGACACGCTCGACTTCGGCCCGAGCGTGGCGTTCTTGATCTCGACGAAGTTGCCGACCTTCACGTCCTCGCCGAGCACGGCGCCGGGACGCAGGTTCGCGTACGGGCCGCAGCGGGCGCGGTCCTTCAGCACCGCGCGGGCCAGATGGCTCATCAGTACCGTGCAGCCGCGTCCGATCGTCGAATCCTCCACGCGCGTGTTGGGCCCGATCTCGCACCCCTCCCCGATGACCGTGCTCCCCTCGATGTTCGTCATCGGCTGGATCGTCGTGTCGGTGCCGATCTCCACGTCGAACCCGATGTAGGTGTTCGTGGGGTCCACGATCGTGACCCCGTTGAGGGCGTGCTTGCGCAGGATGCGGCTTCGAAGGATCGCAGAAGCCTGGGCGAGCTGCCACCGGTCGTTGACCCCCAGCATGGTCTCCGCTTCCTCGAAGGCGTGCGTGGCCACACGTCCGCCGTCCTTGTACACGGCCCCGATCATGTCGGTGAGGTAGTACTCGCCCTGCGCGTTGTCCGTGCTCAGCGTGGGCAGCAGCCGAAACAGGGTCGGACCCGAGAAGCAGTAGACGCTGACGCACACCTCCTTGAGCCGCCGCTGCTCGGGTGTCGCGTCCTTCTCCTCGACGATCTGGCACGCCACGCCGTCGGAGTCGCGAAGGACGCGCCCGTATCCGGTGGGGTCCTCGAACGTGACGGTGGCCATGGTGCACTCCGCGCCCTCGCGCAGGTGCGTCTCGATCAGGCCGTTCAAGGCCTCCGCCGTCAGCAGCGGCGTGTCGCCGGGCGTGACCACCACGGGGCCCACGTGGTGGGCCAAAACGTCCCGCGCCATCATCGCCGCGTGGCCGGTGCCCATCTGTTGCTCTTGGACCGCGTACTCGTAACGGTCGCCGAAGGCCTCGCGAAGCAGTTCCCCGCGGTGACCCGTGATCACCACGGGACGGTCGATCCCCGCGCCGCGCATGGCCCGCCCGATCAGCTCGACCATCGGCACGCCGCAAGCCGCGAACAGCCCCTTGGGCAAATCCGATTTCATGCGGGTGCCCTTGCCCGCGGCGAGGATGATTCCGGCGACTTTCATGGCGAGAGAGAACGAAACCCCCAGCAACCCCGGGGCGCACTCATTCTGCCAGTTTTGGCGCACCCGGGGCAACCACCCTCAACACTCAGCACTCAACGCACTACTTGATCTTCCCGAGGAGGACCTCGATGGCTTTGTCGATCTGCGGGTCCTTCCCTGCGAAGAACTCCTCTGGCGTGATGTCCACCTTGAAGTCGGGCTCTTGCCCCATGTCCTCGAGCGGAGTCCCGTCCATCCGGTAGACGCCCGAGCCCGGCATGCGGGCGCTGGTGCCGTCCACCAGGCGGAAACCACCCGTCCAGATCACGTACCCGGGCGTGGGCATGCCGACGAGCGTCGCGAGCCCGCGCGACTTCATCGCGTACGGGAACATCTCGGCGTTGCTGTAGCTCGTCTCCGCCGCCATCACGACCGTGGGTTTGCCCCACGTCTGGCCGGGCGCCAACTGAGGTTGCTCGTCGCGCGGCACGTAGTAGCTGTGGGGCCGGCGTTCGATGATGTCGATCAACTGGTCGCTGATGTTCCCGCCGCCGTTGTCGCGCACGTCGATGATCACCCCGTCCTTGCCCTGCGTGAGCTGCCAGAACTCGCGCTGGAACTGGTCGAAGTTTCCGCCGCCCATGCCGGCGATGTGCACGTACGTCAGCTTGCCGTTCGATTTCTCCTCGACGTACTTGCGGCGGGCCTCCAGCAGGTTGCGGCGCACGATGCCCGCGAACTCGCCGCCCGACAGGGCGCGGTACTTCACCGTCCGGGCATTGGTCTTGTTGGGAGTCGAATTCACCAGCAGCGTCAGGTCGCGGCCGGTCTGGTTGTTGAGCACATCGCGGAACAGGCTCTCGTCGGGACGCACGTCCACGCCGTTCACCTGAAGCACGTACTCGCCGGGGCGGATCCGGGTCTTCTCGTAAGACCCCGGGGCACCGTCCGGCACGTCCTTGACCTTGATTCCCAATCCGCGATGGCTGTAGTCGATCGTGAAGCCCGGGTGCGCGGTGGTTTCGCCGCTGGGGTTCCCCGGCCCCGGACCCACCTCGGAGTGGCTGGACTCGAGTTCGCCCACCATCATGTTCAGCACGGTGGCCATCTCGTTGCGGTGGGCGACGCCGTCCAAAAGCGGCGCGTAGCGCTCGCGGATCGCGGCCCAGTCGCGGCCGTGGAAGTTGCCGTCGTAGAAACTCCGGTTGTACTCGCGCCAGAACTGATTGAACGCGGCCTTGCGCTCGAGCCGCACGTCGCGCCTCCAATCCGCGCGGAAGCTCACGCCCGTGACGGGCGTGTTGGGTTTGCGGATGTCGATCAGGCTCATCGCACCGCCCTTCACCATCGCGATCTGGTTGCCGTCGGCGGAGAAGTCGAACCTCGTGAGGCCGCCGCCGTTGGTGAGCCGCTTGACCTCGGAACCGTCGTAGCTCGCCTTCCAGAGATCGCCCTCGCTGATGAAGTACAGGTCGCCCTTCTCGACGTCCGCCTCGACGCCGCTCTGCGGATCCTGGCTGACGAAACGCCGCACGCGATCCTCGATCCGATCGAAGTCGATATCGACCTTCACCGGCCCCGTCGGCTTCTCGTACTTCAGCTCGGTGTCCTGACTACGGGCCTCCTCCTTCTGGAGGGGCACGACGAACAGTCCGCCGCCGCCCGCCTGGCGGCCCCGGCCGCCCCCGCCTCCCGAGCGGTCGCTCCGGAAGTAGAGGTACTTGCCGTCGGGCGACCAGCCCGGACTCGAGTTCGGGCCGTTCTCCTTCGTGATGTTCGTTCCGCGCTTCTCCACGGTGTCGTACACCCAGATGTTCGTGCCCGATTCCCAGTAGTAGTAGCCGCTGCGGTCCAACCGGTCCGTGTAGGCGATCCAGCGCCCGTCGGGACTCCACACCGCCTCGCGCGGCTCGCCTCCGGGCATCGCCATCACGAGTTCGGGCTTGGCATTCCCGTCGAGCGCCACCTTGTAAAGACCCCCCTGCGCGCCCGTCACCCAGAACGAGAGGGCCTTCTTGTCCGGCAGCAGTTGCAACTGGAACACGTCGCTGTCGGCCGTCGTGATCTGCTCCGCCTTCTTGCTCTCCAGGTCGAGCCGGTACAGGTGGCGCGCTCCCTTCCGGTCGCTCACGAAGAACACCGATTGCCCATCGGGAGCGTAGAGAGGCTGCTCGTCCAAGCCTTCCCACGTCGTGAGCTGCTCGGCGTCGTTCGCGTTGGGGCCCTTCTCCTTCTTGACCGGCACGCTCCAAAGCTCGCTTCGAACCTGGAACACGAACCGGTCGGCCCTCGGGCTGAGCGTCGCGTCTTCGACTCCGTCGGTCAGGATCAGCCGCTCTTCATTGGTGACCTTGTCGTCGATCGTCGCGGTCAGCGCGATCTTCTGGGGCGCCGAACCGGGCTTCATGGTGTACACCGATCCGTCGACTTCGAAGGCCACGAGGTCCGCCTTGGCGTCCGCGGTCAGGAACCGCACGCCGCCTCCCACGAAATCGGTCAGCCGCCGCGCGCCGCCGCGGCCGTCGACGCGCACCACGTTGGGCGTCCTCGCGGCGTTGTCCGTGTTGCGTCCGTTCGATTTGCCGAGATTCGAGCTGCTGGGCGTCTTCTCCGAGACGGTCACGCACAAGACCGCGTTGTCCGCCGCAGGCGTGATCCACAGGTGCTGGAACCCGTTGTTCCGGATGGCCGTCCGCTTGCCCGTCGCCTCGTCGAAGCGCCAGATCTGCGCGGCGCCCGAGCCTTGGTAGCGCGCCCGGAACCAGGGAAAGCCCATTCGGTTGTAAACGATCGCCTTGCCGCCCTCGGCATAGTGCGGATTCCCGATCGTCATCATGTCCTCGAAGAGGGGTTGGAACGCGAGCGAGCGCACGTCGAGTTCGAAGACGCCGTTGTACGCATCGTCGCGGGTGCTGCGAAAGAGGATCTTGCGTCCGTCCGGCGACCAGTCCGTCGGCACCTCGCTTCCGGAGAACCAGGTGAGCCGCCTCGCCGCGCCGCCCTCGGCGGGCACCGCGAAGATGCAGTTGCCGCCGAAGCGGTTGCTCGAGAAGGCGATCCACTTGCCGTCGGGCGACCAGACGGGGTTGTCGTCCATCTCCACGTGGTTCGTGACGGGCTCGGCCTTGCCCCCCGCGCTCGGGGCGACCCAGACGTCCCCGCGGTAGGTGAAGGCGAGCCGGCTCCCATCGGGACTCAAGGCGAGCGAGCGCGCCCCGATCAGAGGAAGCGGTTTGGGGTCTTCGAGCTGGGCGAACGCGGATCCCGCGCCCGCGAGGAGAACGAGGAGAAGGGGGAGGCGACGCATGATACTGTGAAGATACCGGGACGACGTCGCTTGCTGTGGTGAATGCGCCGACAAACGACAAACGACAAACCACATCGGGCGCGCCGCGCGCGCCCGATGTACACTCCCCCCGTGGAGCGTCTCAACGCCGAAGCCATCCCGCGAAGGTTGCTCATGCAGGCGCTTCTGGACAAGCGCCTGGTCCCGACGTTCCGCCGCATCGACCGGTGCCTGCTCTGCCGTCGCCCGGGGGTCAACGAAGCGGCCCTGTGTTCGGTGTGCTGGGCGCTCCTCGAGGACGACGAGATGCGGCAGGCGCAGCGGTGGCTGAACGGGGGCGCGCCTTGATCGACTTTCTGGTCGGATTCGCCGCCGCCATCGCCCTGATGTGGCTCTTGCGACGCTTCTTCGTGCGCCGCAAGTACCTCGCGGCGTGCGAGTACTGGGTCTACCTCCCCGGTGAGACGATGCCGCCTCAGGACGAGGTCATGCAGCGCCTCCTGGGCTCCTTTTGGCGCGAACGGGGGTCGCAACCCGCTGCGATCCCCATCTCCGCCGCCGAGGGCCGGCTGCTGTCCGACGTCCGCCTCCACGTGGCGCTCATCCTTCGGTCGAAGAACCCGCACGTCTTCCGCCCCGACCTGTTTGGCGATACGGTCGTGCCCACGCCTTCCCTGCTCCGCGCCTTGGCGAACGCGAAGGCGCTCGCCAAGGTGCGCTTCGTCTCGGAAACGCCGCTTCAGGACCGGGTGCAACTGGCCTTCATTCCGGCCATGGCCGGGACCGTGGCGCACCTCGGCGGGTCGGAAGCGGTCTTCGACGTCGTCGGCGAAACGCTGCAGCCCGTCGAGGCGTTGGAGGATGCCCTCCAGGACCGCGCCCTCCTCGATACGGCGGAGTGGAACGCCCGGGTCGTCTGGATCGAGGGGACGGACGGCGGCCACGCCGAGACTCGCGGACTGGTGAAGATCGGGCTTCCCGAAGTCTCGACGCACGACGCCCCCAACGACCATCGGGTGCTGGTGTGCCAGGTGATGGAAGCGGCCGTCCAGGAATTGTGGAAGGCGAGCGCGATCCCGCCCGAGCTCACGGTCGAAGCGTATGGGGACTCGTTTCGGCTCCTTTTCGCACAAGAGGCTCGCGGGCCGTGCCGGGTGCGGATCCAGCGGCTCCACGAGGCGGGGTAGGCAGCTCGCTACGCTCGCAGCCCCTCACCCCGGCCCTCTCCCCCGGAGGGGCGAGGGAGTGTTGTTTGAGTCACTCCGGCCCTCTCCCCCGGAGGGGCGAGGGAGTTTTTTACGCCTCGAAGTAGTTCCGGAGTGCCTGCATCGGGGCGCCGGTCAGCGCCATAACGGGTCCGCGCGTCGGTCCTTGCGAGAGGTTGCGGGACTCGAGCGCGGCCTTCACGAGTCGGGCTCGCGAGAACATGCGCCCGAACTTGGTGAGCAGGTCCAGCGACTCGTTCGAGCCGCCGACGATCTGGAGCATCTTCGCGGGCGCGATCGTCGCCAGCGGGGAGACCACCACCCCTTCGACCGCGAACTCGTCCGTTCCCGTTCGCCCCTCGAGTAAAGCGACCCTGCCCAGCCCCTTCTCCTCCAGGGGAACGGCCCACAGGAGGCTCGGGTTCTCCGCGCCTGCTGCGCGCACGTCCGGGGTGATCGAACCGAAGGGATCCACCACGACGACGGGAATGCCCGCATAACGCGACACCGCGGAGAACAAGCCCGAAACCTCCTCCTCGTCGTACCTGCCGTAGTAGGGCGGCATCAGCACCGCCGCGCGCGCCCCGTGCCGGCCCGCGTGCTGGGCCAGGTCCAGACTGACCGAAGTGCTGAGGCTGCTGACGTTCACCATCGCCTCGGCGCGCCCCCCGCACTCCCGCAGGACCAGCTCCAGCAGCGACTTGCGCTCCTGGATGCCGCACGCCCCGAATTCGCCCGTATCGGTCGCGACCACCACCCCCGCGATGCCTTCGGTCAGCAGCGAGCGGATCTGCCTGGCCAGCCGCACCTCGCTCACCTGGTGGCCGTCGTCCGTGAAGGGCGTAGCCAGCGGCGCAAACAGTCCGGAGATTTTGAGCATTGGAACCCCACCCCAAGAGACGCGCCAAGCCTGCGATAGGCGTCGCCCCGCTAGCGGGATGCCGAAGAACGACCTCGAAGTGGTCGCAGATGGTTGCCCGGGGTCGAACTGCAGCGAGACCCCGGGGCTCAAAGGACGCCCTGGCGCACCTGGAGCCGGGTGCTGAAATCGGCGCGCTAGCGGGCAAGCACGAGAAACTCGTGCAGATGGAACGTGAGGTGGGCGCCCTCGCCGTGCGGCCTGAGGTAGTCGCGCAGCCACCCCTCGGAGCCCGTGATCGTGCGGAGGACGTCCGCCTGCGCCGCGGCCCCGGCGCGCATCCGCTCGAGCCAGTCCACCGCGTTGATCGGTTTGGGAAGGCGGTCGATGGTCGCCAACTCGAATCCGGACTCGACGAGCCATCCGCGCCACTGCGTCTCGGTCCAGTTCCGGACGTGGGAGGGATCCCTCAGCCGCTCGATCCGGTCCAGCTCGTCGTCTGCCGCCGGGTCTTCGATGCCCACATTGTCCACGACGAGGAGCCATCCGCCGCGCCGAACGACCCTGCGGGCCTCGGCCACGAACCGGGCGGGGTTCTCGAAATGGTGGGCCGCCAGCCTGCACACCAGACCATCGAACGAGCCCGTTCCAAACGGCAGGTTCTCCGCATCGGCGTAGCATGGGGCGACGTTTCCGAGCGAACGCGCGGCGGCTTCGGCCTCGACGATCTCCAGCATGGACGGCGTGATGTCCGACGCGACGACGCGATCGACGTGGCGGGCGAAGGTGAAGGCCGCGTGCCCGGCGCCGGTGCCCACGTCCAGCACCAAGCCGCCGGACGGTTTGGCGACCTCCACGAGCCGCCGCAGGGAGGCCTCGTTCGAATGGACGCCGCTCGTGAGATAGGCCGACGCCACGGGTCCGAATTGGCTCTGCGCTGTTCTCACCGCTTGGCAGGGTACCTCCCGCTCTACGAGATGTGGATCCAGATCGTGTCCTTGACGTCGAGCAGACCGATCCTCGCCGATACCTTGATCGGGAACGACCCCTTGGCACCGGCCGGCGCGATCAGTTCGAGCGAGCGGCGGGAGCTGCCGCGCGAGTTGTAGATCAAAAACGAGCCACCCGAACCCGAGGCGATCGTCCACCCCGAGGGTGGCTCCGCCAAGAAGATGCCGTCGATCCGTTTGGCGGTGTGCGACTTCACATAGAGCGTGACGCGGATCTTCTGCTCTTCCGGTTTCGACTTCACTCCCTTGAGCGGAACCACGTCGAACGACACAGGCTCCGACACCTGGTAGCTGCACTGGATCTGCGACACGCGGCCGTTGGCGTCGGTGAGGGTGCCGCGCACAAGTCGGTAGCCCAGAGGCGCTTTGTCGTCGATCTTCGTGTCGTAATCGACGAACGCGCGCCCCTTGTTGTCGAAGTCGGGAAACGGCTGCTGCATGCCGAGCGCGTACTCCCGGCCAAGGCCCTCCGTGCGCACTTCGATGCGCCGCAGGTTGAGGTCGTTCGACCCCGTGAACGTCAGGCGGATGCGGTTGGCGTCCCCCGGCACGACCGAGCGCGCCTGCAGCTCGGGTTTCCACTTCAGCCCCTCCGGCAGCCCGGAGTCGCGCTCCCACCCGAAGGCCACCTTGAACAGAGCCCTTGCCGTCAAGGGATCGACGGACGGGGAGGTCGCTGGCACCCCGTTGAGCCGCAGGGCGAAGGCCGGAACCGAACCCTCCGGAAACAGGTCGTGGCCGGCGTCGCCCAGGGTCAGCTCGACGGTCCAGTCTCCCCCGCTGGAGGCCGCTCCCACCAGCGCGGCGCCCTCCATGGCGGGGTCCTCCACCCATCGAGGCCCGGCGGCGTCCGTCGCGTCGAGAACCCGAACGTGGACCTTGGGCGAGCCTCCGTTCCAAGAAACGCGCGCCTCGATGTTGTCTTTGCCCACCAGCCAGCCGTCGCCCGAGACGTCGAAGCTCGCCACGAAATCCTGGCCCACCGGGAGTTTCGCTGCGGCGTGCAGCTCGCGAGGCTCCCACTGGAAGTAGGTCTGCACCCCGTCCACGACCGCGAACCGATCCCACTCCTCTTCCGAAGTGCGCCCGTCCAGCCGCGGCGTCAGGGGCATCCGCACCGTTTCCTGAACTCGGAGCGGCGAGGTGAACGCGGACGAACCCTGGAGGGCGACGAGGAGGGCAAGGCTGGTGAGCATCTCACCAAAGAAGACGGACCACGCCCTCCGTCCGGATGTGGAAAACCCCCAAACGCTACCGCCGCCAGCGATGGACCAACCATCCGCCCAGCAGCACGATCGGCAGCCAGATCGGCGCGTAAACGAATACGAAGATCGCCGCGCGTCCCAAGGCGGTGAGGGCCGCGCCCAGTCCGTTGACCGCAGAGGACCACGTGTCGCCCGCCCAGCTCTTCGAGGGGGCGGGCTGGCCGACCGATTCCCGCTGTTCGAACGTGGCGACGATCGTCGACAACGCGGCCTGGTCGCGCATGACCTTGCGCTGGGCCTCGAGGCTCTCGATCTGCTGACGCACGTCCGAAAGGCGCTCCTTCACGGCCAGCACGTCCCCGATCTTCCTCGTCTCGCCTAGGATGGTCACGTACTGCTCCTCCTCGCCGCGCAGCACCCGGAGCCTCGCCTCGGTGTCGGCGACCACGCCGGTGACGTCGTCCCCGCTCGTGTGGCTCGAAAGCTCCTCGGCCCCCTCCTCGATGTGCCGGAGCCGGTCGAGCGCGGTTTCAAACTGCCGCGCGGGGACGCGCAGCGTCACCATCGCCACGGGCAACCCCCCGCGTCGCGTCGATTGACCGCTCGACTCCACGTAGCCTCCGAGCGCGGCGGCCATGTCGACGGCCCGCGCCTTGGCCTCGAGCGCATCGTCGACCCGGAGCGTCATGTCGCCGTTCTTGACCACGAGACGCTCGGCCTCGGGAGGGACCGGGGGTTGGGCCGCCTTGGCCCAATCGGCGTCCGCCGGGAGACGGCTCCCTTCGGCTGCCGCCGCTTTCTCGGCGTTCATCCCGTTGGACGGTGCGCCCGCCGCTGGAGCCGCCGGTTGTGCGCCATTCTCGTACGATAGGCCCGAACTGTCCCGCAGCGCGCCCGCCGGCGCCTCTGCGGGAGCCACCATCGCCACCGTCGCCGCCGTGTCGCCTTCTTCGCGCATTTGCGCATAGAAGGGCGTGACGACCGCGACGACCACGATTGCCGCCCCGAGCGTTGCCGCCACGGGAAGCGCGCGGCGCCACCAGGGGGTCCTCCTCCTCACGGCCGAGAGGGTCTTCTCGTACCCCTGCACGGCCGGATTCAGCGCGACTTCGCGGATGCCCTCGCCGATGGCGCGCAACGCCTCCAACTCTTCTCGAAGGGTGGGGTCCGACTCCAGGGCAGCGGCCACGATGGCGGCCCGCACCTCGGAGAGTTCGCCGTCCAGGTAAGCCTTCAGATCTTCGCGCACGTCGTTCACGCCGTCCCCTCCTGGAGCGTTCGCCGCAGGTTCGCAAAGGCGTGGTGCAAACGCGATTTGATGGTTCCTGCGGGTACGCCGGCGACCATGCCTGCCTCCTCGTAGCTGAGTCCCTCCACCTCGTGGAGCAACACCGCCTCCCTATGTTCCGGGCTGAGCTTCGCCAAGGCCGTTCGCAGCGCTTGGCGGTCGATCAACTGGCCCTCTCGGTTCGGTTCGTGGTTCATCGCTTCCCCGCCCAACCACGCCTCGTCGAGACAGACCTCGCGCCGGTGCTTTCGCGACAGGTTCCGGCAATGGTTGTGGGCGATTCCAAAGAGCCAGGTGGAGAGGCACGATCGGCCGTCGAACTTGCGCATCGAGCGCTGGGCGGTCACGAAGGTTTCCTGCGCCGCGTCCTGGGCCAGTTCGGGGCCCACGCGCCTTGCGCAGAAGCGGTACACCGCGGCGTAGTGCTCGCGCACGATCGCCTCCATCGCTTCGCCGTCTTGTCTCAGCCGATTCGCCTCCTTGGTGGCTCTTCGCAGGTATGTGTCGTCAGGGGTGGCGGGCGTTCACTCCTGGTTTGTGGTTTGTGGTTTGTGGTTTGTGGTTTGTCGGGGAGCATACTCATCGCCATGAAGTCGATCACCGAATACCTCTGGTTCCAGACCGACCAGCGCGAGGAGTTTGTGTGCATCACCGACGAGGTGGCCCGCATCGTCGCGGCGTCGGGCATCGAGGAGGGGTTTTGCCTGGTCAGCGCGATGCACATCACAGCCGCTGTCTACGTGAATGACCTCGAGTACGGGCTCATCGAGGACATCAAGGAGTGGTTGCGCGGTCTGGCGCCCACCAAGAACAGCCGCCACCACCAAACCGGCGAGGACAACGGCGAGGCGCACCTGAAGAACCTGGTGATGCACCACCAGGTGATCCTCCCAATCACCGCGGGTGCGCTCGATCTCGGACCCTGGCAGCAGGTGTTCTATGCGGAGTTCGACGGCCGACGGCGCAAGCGCGTGGTGGTCAAGGCGATCGGAGAGTGAGATTCGATGTCCAAGCGCGCCTGGATTCCACCGGTTCTCTGCGCCGCGGTGATCACCGCGATGTCCAACGCGTTCATCAGCGCGACGTCGTTCAAGGGTGCCGTGGGCAAGCGGTTGCCCGTGCCCAACGGCCAGCAGTGGTTCGACGAGTTCTGGAGCCATTACTGGTGGCTCTTCGTCAAGGGCTTCCACTTCCTGGAGTTCGCGCTGCTGTTCTTCCTCTTGTGGGGCGCCCTGCGGCCGAGGCTGGGAATCGCGGCGCTGCTGGCGGCGCTCTTCGCGATGGTGGACGAATACCACCAGTCGTTCATCTCCTTCCGTGGCGGGCGTTGGACCGATGTGCTGATCGACTGGGCGGGCGTCGCCACCTGCGCCGTGCTGGTGGCCGCTCTGGCGCGGAGGCATCGCGATGCCTGAGGCGATGATCACCGTCGTTGGCGCGGGGTTTGCGGGTGTGGAAGCCGCTTGGGCGGCGGCTTCGAAGGGTGTGCGCGTCCGCCTCTACGAGATGCGGCCCGGCAAACAGACCCCGGCGCACACCACGGGCTGGTTTGCCGAGTTGGTGTGCTCGAACTCCCTGAAGTCGAAGGCGCCCGACTCGCCCGCGGGACAGCTCAAGGCGGAGATGGAGGCCCTGGGCTCCATCGTCTTGAGGACGGCGCGGGCGCACGAGGTTCCGGGCGGGCAGGCGCTCGCCGTGGACCGGGACAAGTTTGGGCAGGCCATTACCGACGAGGTGGAGGCGCACCCCCTCATCGACGTGGTGCGGGAGGAGTTCCTGCCCGAGCACGCCAACCCCTCGCCCGCGCAGCCTCTTGTCGTGGCCACCGGCCCCCTGTCGAGCGACCCCGTCTCGCAGTGGCTAGCCGAGCTCACCGGCCGCAAACACCTCTACTTCTACGATGCGGTGAGCCCCACCGTGGAAGCGTCGAGCATCGACACGACCGTCGCGTTCGCGCAGAGCCGCTACGACAAGGGCGGCGACGATTACCTGAACTGCCCGTTCGACCGCGACGAATACCAGGCCTTCGTTCAAGCGCTTGTGGGCGCCGAACGCGTGCCGATCCACGCGTTCGAATCGGGAGGAGTCAGAAAGGAGGGGGACTCCGGGGAGGGCGCCTTCCTCGAGAAGATCAAGTACTTCTCCGGCTGCACGCCCATCGAGGCGATCGCGGAAAAAGGCGAGCGCTCGCTGGCGTTCGGCAACTTCAAGCCCGTGGGCCTCACCGATCCCCGGACCGGGCGTCGCCCCCATGCGGCCCTGCAACTGAGGCCGGAAAACGCCGAGAAAACGCTCTACTCGCTCGTCGCGTGCCAGAACCGGCTGAAGTGGGGCGAGCAAAAGCGCGTGTTCCGCATGGTGCCGGGACTGGAGCGGGCCGAGTTCGTTCGGTACGGGGTCATCCACCGGAACACCTACCTCGAGGCGCCGAGGTGCCTCCTGCCCGATCTTCAGCTTCGGGGCTACGCCGGGCTGTTCGTGGCGGGGCAGCTCACCGGGGTCGAAGGGTACGTGGAGTCCGCTGCCATGGGCATCCTTGCGGGTCTCCACGCGGCCGCGATGGTCCAGGGAACCAACCTCCCCCATCCGCCCCGGGCCACGGCCTACGGGGGCCTCCTCGCCCACCTGCAGGACGCCACTCCCCGCGAGTTCGCCCCGATGAACATCAACTGGGGCCTGTTCCCCGAGCCCGAAGAGCCGATGCGGGACAAGGGTCGGGTGCGGGCGTTCAAGATCGAACAGGCGCGCACCGCCTTGAACGCCTGGATGGCCTAGCGATGGGCGGCTGCCTATAAACCCAGACTTGTCATCACATGGCGGGCGACCATCTCGTAGGCGTTCCCCCAGGCCTCGTGGCGGAAGAAGGTCGTCGGCTCAGCGGGGTTGCCGATGAACGGTCTCAGCACCCAGCCCATCTGGATTCCCACGAACGCGAAGATCCCCAACCATGCGCGCATCATCGCCCGATGCCGCGGATCACGCCGGATCAAGGGCCTGTACAGCCGCCTCAGCACCTGCTGGACGGAGAGGCTGGCCACTCCGAACATCGCGGCGTTCAGCAGAAGCGATCCGCTGTAGTCCGCGCTGGACGCATACCAGAGCAGCGTGAGCGGAGCGAACGAGGCGAGCACGATCGCGAGCGCCGCTTGCGTGGCCATCAACGCCCGAAGACAAACGGCGAAGTCGTTGCGCAGTCCCATCAGCGTCATCGTCACAAAGAACGTCGGAACGCTGAGGGCGAAGGTCACCCCCAGCAGCAGCGGCACCTTCAACGCGGAGTAGAGCATCTGCTGGACCCTTGGACCCGCGTCCCCGCCGAAGGAGCCCATCACCGCCCCATAAAACGCGCCGAACACCACGAGGATCGCGACGAGGCGCCGAAGGGTAAACGACCCCAGGGTCTCGGGACCGACGGCGAGCAAGCCTTCGACGCCCGAGAGCAGACGCTTCGCCCGAGCCAAGGGTCCCGACGCGGTGTGCGATGTCAACGGCTCAACCGCCTCCCAACACCGTCTGGATCATGTGGAAGACGGCCACGAAGAAGTTGTCCTCCTTGGGGCGGAACCACTCGAATGGGAGGTTGGGGCTTCCGACAAACGGACGCAAAACCCAACTCATCTGTGCGCCTACGAGCGAAAAGACCAACACCCAGATTCGAAACACGCTCCGGGCATCGGCCCGTTCGGCAAGGCCGTCGGCTTCCAGTGCACCAGGCTTGGCCGGGATGGCGACCTTCGGGAGCGGTGGCGGCCGGTCTCCGACCGGTTCCGGTTCGCGCTCGGTCCTTGCGTGCGCCAGGCGGTTAAGCGTCCGGAACAGGAACTTGAGACCCAACGTGCCTGCCACCGTCGCCGCCACCACGTTGAGAAGCACCATGAACGGATGACTCGTGGTGCTCAGCGAGAAGAAGACGACGATCGGTCCCAGGGAAGCCAGCACCGCGACGATGACGGCAAGGCTCGCCACCAGGAGATTCACCACCGAGAGAAGGCTCAAGCGCGCGCCGACCAGGGTGTTGAACACGTACAGAGACGGCAGGGTCACCACCAAAGTGAGGAAGAACAGCAGGGGCAGCTTGATCGTCGAGGCAAGCATCTGCAGCCAGCCGTCCACGCTTCCGCCCGACCGCATCACGGCAAAGAGGCTCATGCAGATGCCATAGGCTCCGGCAAGGAGCACTGAGGCCGTGAGAATCCCCCTTGCGGGAAACTCGATCTTCCCGGTCTGAAGGGCGTCCGGTTGGGTCGCCTCTCCACGGAGCAGCTTGTCGAGCTGCCGCATCCATCGCATCATCAGCGTGACTCCCGGCCCGTCGGAGGGCCTCTTGTGCTAAGGACGCTTCTACGCGCCCGTTACGGATCGCAACATTGGCTTGTCGAGAACCGTTCCCCGTTCACTCCTCCACGCGGGCCACCGGATAGACCCGAACGTCCACTCCTTCGCTGAAACAGACGTGCTCCCAGGGGCCCGCCGCGATTCCCGCCCGTGCCAAGAGCTGCTCGGAGCAGGAAGCCACGGAGGCGGACCTCAGCGCGTAAGGCTCGTGGGCCACGCGTCCGGTCACCATCGAACCACGGTGCATCGAATAGAGCAGGTAGCGCTCGACGAGAAAGAACTCGAACGATCCGGGTTCTGGTTGCGGCAGACGAGGGCCAAGGACCGCTTCGATGGCGAGCTCCGCCGGCTTGGGCGCCTCCAGGCGGCGTCCGCGGTAAGTGATGCGATCCCCCTCTCTCGACACCTGCATCCGGGCGTGCCTGTAGTTCAACCCGAACGTGGCCCGCGCGAAGCGGCACGCCAGCCACCGGGCGGCTTCGAGGGAGAAGAACCAGACCCCGGGGTCTCGGCCGTTCCGGTGGACATAGGTGCGCACATTCGTTTCGGGAAAGGCGCTGAGCCACGGCAGCGCGGGCAGGCCGCGCGGCCGAATCCCGCTCATTCGAAACGGAACCAAACCCACCCACGCCTTCTCGCGCCCCTCCGCATCGGGATACGTGTCCAAATCCAACCCCGCGGGAAGCAACGGGCGCACGACCTCGGGCTCGAGCGACGCATGCAGAAACAACAGGTCGGTCCACCGTTGGTGCATCAACGGAGGACCCGCGGGAGTCTCGCGCATCCTCAGGTACTCGTCCGGCGCGACCATGCGACGATTCTGACTGGAATCGGCATACTGGGGGCTATGGAAGTCACCAAAGCAGTCTCGACATCGATCGCCGTCCTCGCGGTCGCCGTCATCGGATGGCAGGCCCACGCCCAGAACCCCGCTGCGGCGCCCACCCCGCAAATCGGGCGCGCCGTCGCCGTCGTGCAGCCGACCGCCGGAAACCAAGTGAAGGGCATCGTCACCTTTACCGTGGGCGCGCACGGCGTGCTCGTCCATGCGGAAGTGACGGGGCTCCCACCCAACTCCACCCACGGTTTCCACATCCACGAGTTCGGGGATCTCCGCTCGGACGATGGGAAGAGTCTGGGCGGGCACTACAATCCCGGGGGGCACATGCACGCGCTTCCCACGACCTCCATGCGGCACGCGGGCGATCTGGGCAACCTCAAGGCCGACGCGAAGGGGGTCGCCACACTCAACCAGGAGTTCGACACCTTCACGATCGACGGTGAAAAGGCGCCCATCCTCGGTCGCGGCCTCGTGATCCACGCCCTTCCCGACGACGGCGGGCAGCCCACCGGCAACGCTGGAGGCCGCATCGCGGTCGGCGTGATCGGAGTCGCGGGAAGCTAATCCTCGCGAATCCGGTATTCCTAACGTAGCGCCCCCCTGCTCGGCGATCCGACATGAGAACTAGCTCGGCAGATTGCCAGCCCGCACGGAAGCGGGCCTTGTGCCGGGCAGGGGCAAAGGATGGCAAAGCGACAGTTGAAGATCGTGCGTCTGCTCGAACCGGAGATGTGTTTGGATTGCCGGTTCGCCAAGATGGCAGACGTGGAGAACGCGGAAGGGGTCGTGCAACGCATGATCTACTGTCGCCGGCTCGACTGCGACAACTGGGACTTCTCCTCCGCCGAAACCGCGAAGAGCGTCCACACGGACGACGAGGACACGGAGGCGGCGTAGGGTTGGGCCTTGGGCCTTGGGCCTTGGGCCTTGGGCCTTGGGCCTTGGGCTTTGGGCTTTGGGCCTTGGGCCTTGGGCTTTGGGCTTTGGGCCTTGGGCCTTGGGCTTCTGGTCCCCCTTTGCGTCCTTTGCGTTCTTTGCGTGACTAACCCCCAAACTTCCGCGGCTTGCACTCTTGCCACGAACGGTGCGGCAGGGGCTTCTTCAGGGCCTTTCGCAGCCGCTCCATGTACGCCCCGTGCGGGACCTCGAAGGCGCCTAGAGACGCGAGGTGCGGGTTCATCACCTGCGCGTCGAAGAGGGTGAACCCCTCCTCCCGGCAACGCTCGACCAGCGCCCACAATGCCGCTTTCGACGCGTCGGTCACCCGGTGGAACATCGACTCGGCGCAGAAGCACGAGCCCACTTGCAGGCCGTACACCCCGCCCACGAGTTTCCCATCGAGCCACGCCTCGGAGCAGTGCGCCCAACCGAGGCGGTGGACCTCGCCGTAAACCCTGATGAACGCCTCGCTGATCCAGTTGTCGTCCGGCCGGAGGCACCCCCGCATCACGCTCTCGAAAGACGTGTCGAAACGGAACTCGAATCGCCCGGAGCGCAACGTCCGCTTGAGCGAGCGAGACACGTGGATTCCCTCGATGGCGAAGAGCGCGCGCCGGATGGGCTGAAACCAACCCACCGATCCATCGTCCAGCGTCATCGGAAATGCGCCCTGCTCGTACGCGTGCCGCAGGAGGAAGGGCGTCAGCTCGTCGCTGTTCACGGAGCCTTCTCCCACTCCAACACATGGAAGTAGGGGACTCGCCAAAAGTGGTCCCACTCCGGGTGCGCGGCCCGCAGGTCGTCGGGCGGCGCGGGTTCGAGATACTGCTTGAGCGTCAGGCCGCAAGTCAAGAACGCGCCCATCGTCGCACTCATCGGCCGGTGCCAGTTCTCGACGGAGATTCCTTTCCACGCGACGCGGTTGGGGCGCTCCTCAAGGTAGCGATCGACGGGAAAGTGCAGCTTGTTCCCCGCCTCGTCGTGGAGCCAACCTCGCGGATCGGCCGTGCAGAACGCGTTGATGTTCGCGACGACCAGCCGCCCCCCCTTCCGCAGCGCGCGCGCCATCTCCGCGATCGCGGCCCGGAAATCCGGAATATCGATCAGGGTGAGATACGAGACGACCAGATCGAACGCTCCATCGCACACCGGAAGCTGTTCTCCGCTGCCTCGGAGGTAGAAGCCGGCCCGATCCCTGGCCGAGGCCTCTTGGACGAGCCGCGGGATCGGATCGACGCCGAGCACCCACGCGCCCCGTTCGCGCAGCATCCTCGCGAAACGCCCCTCGCCGCAACCGACATCGAGCACTCTCCGCCCCTCCAGCGAGCCGCAAACGTCCAGCATGACGCGGTCGAGCAGGACCGTTCGGCTCGGGTCCCCCTCATCGACCGAGGCTATCCACGCATCGGCCGAATCGCTCCAGCCGCCATCTCCCCTCACCCCAAGAGTCTAACCCTCTTGCCCAAAACGCGTATCGTCGGGAGGCTAGAATCGGGACATGACCGCTTCCGAGCTCCTCGCCTGGCAAATCGACGACGTGGGAAACCAAATTCTGAAGACGCTCGAGAACCTTCCCGCCGAGCATCGGGACGCGCGGGTCGTGCCCGGTGCGATGAGTCCCAACGACGTGATCGAGCATCTTTGCGAATGCTATGAGGCGGCAGCCGCCGTGGCGGAGGGACGCAAGCACCCGTGGGGCAGGTTCGCCTTCTCCGGGGAGACCTGGGAGGAGCGTCTCGCGCGGTGGAGGGAACTTCGATCGCGAGCGAAGGCGCTGGTCACCGGAGGCGACGACCCGAAGCGGCTCACGGAAGGGTACGAGTACATCGTCGGCCACGATGCGTACCACGTGGGCCAATTGTGCCAGCTCCGCCTGCACCTCGATCCCAAGTGGGACTCGATGAGCATCTACGGCTAGGTGCGTCCGTGGACGGACTCCCAGACGTCGGCAAGGTGCCGCGCGTGCGTCATGTGCGCCTGGGCGTCCTCGCCGCCGTATCCCCACAGATGCGCCCCGCCCGCATCGGCGCGCTCGAGCAGCGGAAACTGCGCATCCAGCGTCGCGGACAGGGTCCCCCGCTCCACCGGCTCCATCGCCATCCCGGCCGCGCGGGCAAGCGCGCGCGCACATGCGGTGCTGTTCGCATACGTGTCGGTCGGCACCTGGGAGTAGGTGAACACGAACGTTCGCTCGCCCGCCATGGCCGAGTGCACAAAGGGCAGCCAGACGTCGATTTGGCTGGGTTCCGGTACCTTCTCGTCCGCCGCGTAGGATGCGTACATCGAGTCGAGGAGCAGGATGCAGCGCACGCGTTTCCACTGCTCCGGGTCCCGCACGATCTCACGCACCGCGCCGTACCCGGCGCTGAAGCTGGTGATCGAGACGGTTCGCACCCGGTAGTCGCGGCGCCCGCGCGCCCGCACCGCCTCCTCGACCAGGCGTATCCAACGCGCCAGCCGCGTCCGATCCTCGAACGGAGCGCGGTAGACGCTCGAGCCTTGCCCGTTGTTGAACACGATCAGCGGCCCGCGCAACTCTCGCGCGACGTGCTCGTCGATCGCGAACCAGGCCGCGCCGTGGAAGTGGATGGCCAGATCTTCGTCCGGTTCGCCATCGGGGATCAGCAGTTGGAACGAGACCTCTCGATCTTGGATCGTGAGCGTCTTCGCCGCGACATCCCAACCTGGCCCGATGTCCCGGTGGAACATCGGCGGAGGAATGGGCGGCGCGAGCAACAAGAGACAGGCGAGGGCCGTGACCATGCGTTTCCGTTCGACCCCGATGGCGCGTTTCCCTGCGGACACCGGGCGGACCGAGCGGTATAACGAGCGTCATGGCAGACGCCCGCCCACCGGCGCGAACGTCCCGCTGGATCCTCATCGGGGGGCCGCTCGGGTTGGCGCTCGGATTCGCGATCGGCTCCTTCGCGGACACCTCCTCCCTGCTGCCGATCTTCCAGCCGATCGGCGCGCTCTGGATGAACGCGATGCGGGTCGCCGTGGTGCCGCTCACCGTGTGCCTGCTGGTCCTCGGCGTCTGCTCGCTGCCGCGCGGAAAGGACCTCGGCCGGTGGGGGAGCGCGATGTTCGCCTGCTTCCTCGCCTTGCTCGTCGCCGGCGCCGCGATCACGCTCCTGATCGGAGTTCCCTACCTCGCCGCCTACGGTCCCGCTCCCATCGATCTGCCGCAGATCGCGGGCAGGGTTCCCGCGGAGACGCCGCCCGCGAAGCCCTGGACCGACATCCTGCTTCCGTCCAACCTCTTCGCCGCGGCGGCGAGCGGCGAGCTGCTCTCGCTCTGCGTTCTTGCGATCCTGTTCGGGTTCGCGGTCAGGTCGCTCCCTTTGGAGAGCCGCAGACCGCTCGAGCTCCTGTTCGCCTCGCTGCGGGACGCGACCCTGACGTTCGTGCGGTGGACCGTCGCCCTGCTGCCCATCGGCGCCTTCTCGCTCGCGCTGGCCTTCGGTGCGAGCTCGGGCTTCCGGGTAGCGCGCGAGATCGTGCATTTCACTGTCTTCGCCACCGCGCTGATGCTCCTTCTGTGCCTTTTGGTGATGATCGCGACGCGATTGGCGGGACGGCTGCGATGGGCCGACTACTTCCGGGTGATCCTCCCCATTCAGGCCGTCGCCGTCGGAACGCGATCGTCGATCGCGACCCTGCCTTCGGTCATCGAAGGAGCCCAGCGACTCGGCTTGCCGGAGCCGGCCATCGACCTGGTCGTGCCCGGCTCCTCGAGTCTGTTCAAGGCCAACCGCATCGTCTCGTCGACCGCGAAAGTGCTGTTCATGGCCGCCCTGTTTCACGTGACCCTCGACCCCGCCACGATCGCCGTGTTTCTCGGAACGATCGCGATTCTCGCGTTCGCCTCCCCCGGGATTCCCAGCGTCGCCACGGGCTCGACGTTCGGCGCGTACCTCGCCGCGGGTATTCCGGCCGAGGGCATCGTGATGTTCGAGGTCGCCAACTCGCTGACCGATTTCGCCAAGACCGCGCTCAACGTGACCGCCAACCTGGCCGTAGCGGTGCTCGCGTCCCGGTGGGTCGCGCGAAGCGAAGCGAAGGCCGCGTCGGGACGCCCCCTTCAGTCCAGCCCGATCTGAAACGCGAGGGGAGCGCCCGCAAGGTCGAGCCCGGCGAGGAGATCTTGAAACGCGGCCTTTCGCCTCGGCCTCATGATGCGGCGCGCGCGCGTCCGAGAGAACCAGCGGCGCTTGAAGAAGGTGGTCCCCATCGACGGATTGTCGTTGATCTCCCACACCTGGACCCGACCCTCCTTGAGGGCATAGTCCATCCGGCCGTACTCCAAACGCGCGACTTGGAACGCGGCCAGGACCTGGTCGCGCTCGGCAAAGCTCTGGAGCCACTCGACTTCGCGACTTCCGACCAGATCGCGCCGATCCGATTCGCGCTTGGCGTTCCAACCGACCGAAGCGAACATGTGGCCCGCCACCACGTGGGGGCCGAAGCGGAACGCCCCATACTTGGCGAACACGCCCTCAGGGTCGGACGTGTCGAGGTACTCGACGGCCAGGAGGCGGTCGATCGGATGGCCCGCTTCCACGAGCTCCGACAGTGCCGCGTCCAGCTCGGCACGGGAGTGCAATAGGGACGTCAACGGACCGATGTGTCGATCCGTGTAGCGAAGGAACGCGGGATAGCGCATCTCCTCGCCAACCTCCGACGCCCGATAGACGTTGAAGTCGTTCACACCTGCCTCGTAGAGGGTTCGCAGCAGTTCGAACCGCTTGAGGTGGTCCGTGGGGTGGTTCAAGGTGCGGACCGCCCCTTCGTGGGCTTGGAGCACGCCGTGCAGTTTGACGGCGAGGCGCGTCTCCTCCGACGTGGCCCGCTCCATGTCGGTGAACAGGTAGAGTCCCCGAGGCCACGACGATCGCTCGGGAATCTGACGGTACTGGACGACTTCGATCGCGCTCCCCAGGGGTTGGGAGCGGTCCGAGACGTGCGCGAGCGTCCTGCGCCCCGCCTCCGTAGCCAAGTGCACGATCACGAGGGAAGTCTACTTGGCGGGCCTCGGCAGCAAAAAAAAGCCCCGCCTTTGGCGGGGCAGGCGGAGGCGCCTGGCCTCCCTTATTGAGCTCCTTGCGGTTGTCCGCTCGTTGGCGGACGGGTTCTTCCGTGCCTTCTCATTCAAGGCACTTAGTGGAAGATACGCTATCTTGGACGCAAGAAGTTTCCCAAAGATTCGACTGATTCGAAAGACCTAGCAAGAAGTGCCCCGAAACCTGTCCGCCCGCTGCCCCGTCGTTCATGGGGATGGGTGATTTGCGCAACGATTACCAGGAGGAGGATGTCGAGGAGATCCTCAGGCGCGCGGCACGCATCGAGTCTGCGGGAGCGCGCCGCGAGCGCGAGACGCTCGTCCGCACGGCGGCCGAAATCGGAATCAGCGAAGAGTCCCTGGCTCTGGCCGAGGCGGAGTACGCCAAGGATCGGTCCCACCTCGGGCTGGAGGACGCGTATCGCACCGAGCAGCGGCGCGAGTTCTTCGAGCACTTGTCGGCCTATGTGGGCGTCAACGCCTTCCTCATCGCGATCAACCTGCTCCGGTTTCACGGCTCGTTCTGGGCGATCTGGCCCTTGCTCGGATGGGGCCTCGGGCTCTATTTCCACGCGATGCGTGCGCTCAACCCCAACAACAGCGAATACCAGGCTGGATTGAGGCGGTACCTCAAGCGAAAGGGCCGCAAGGCGCGCGAGGCGCCGCATCCAGAGTCCCCACAGGTATAATTCCCTCCGTTACGAACGACGCACGGGCTCGGCAGCGCAGCCAGGTCCCCGGAAACGGGGTTGCCGCGCAAATCCAACCGGCCCGGAGGAACAACCTGGAGGAAACCATGGCTCAGCTCAGCATGAAGGAGCTGCTTGAATCCGGCGTGCATTTCGGGCACCAGACCCGACGCTGGAATCCGAAGATGAAGCGCTATATCTATGGCGCGCGGAACGGCATCTACATCGTCGACCTGCACCAGACGATCAAGCTCTTCGAAGAGGCGCTCGACTACGTCAAGAAGGTCGCCGAGGACGGCGGCACGGTACTGTTCGTCGGCACGAAGAAGCAGGCGCAGGCGGCGGTGAAGGAAGCCGCGCAGCGCTCGGGACAGTTCTTCGTCTGCGAGCGCTGGCTCGGCGGCACGCTGACCAACTGGAAGACGATCCAGCAGCGCATCGGCCGGCTCAAGGAGCTCGACCGGATGGAAGCAGACGGCTATTTCGACCGGCTCCCCAAGAAGGAGATGCTCAAGCGACGCGAAGAGCGCGAGAAGCTGAACCGCTATCTCGAAGGGATCCGCGATCTGCCGGGGATGCCCGCGGCGATGTTCGTCGTGGACCTCAACAAGGAGGCCATCGCGGTCGCCGAGGCGCGCAAGATGAACATCCCGATCGTCGCGATCGTGGACACGAACTGCGACCCCGACATGGCGGAGTACGTGATCCCCGGCAACGACGACGCGATCCGCGCGATCCGGCTGGTCACCAGCAAGATGGCCGAGGCGATCCTCGAGGCGCGCCCGTTGGACGAGTCCGTCACGGAAGGCACGCTCACCGAAGAGGGCGAGATCGCCGAGGATGGAGCGGAGTCGTACGGCGCGGTGGACGAAGAGCTGCTGCGCGCGTTCTCGGTCGATGACGAGTTGGATACGGAGGAGAAAGTCTAATGGCGTTCAGCGCATCTGACGTAATGAGGCTTCGCAACGAGACCGATGCCCCGATGATGGAGTGCAAGGCCGCGCTGGCCGAAGCCGGCGGCGATTTCGAGAAGGCGAAGGCGCTCCTGCGCGAAAAGGGGAAAGCCGCGGCCGCCAAGCGCGCCGACCGGTCCACCGCGGCGGGCGTCGTCGCGTTCGCCTCGAGCCCCGACGGGAAGACCGTGGGCGGCTTGGTCCTTGAGTCCGAGACGGACTTCGTGGCCAAGAACGAGATGTTCATCGAGGCGGCCCAGAAGCTTGCCGAGATGTTCCGCGACAACGATCCCGGGCAGGACCCCTACGCCGTGTCCGCCCAGGGCACCACGGTGCGGGACATCGTGGACGAGCTGGTCGGCAAGATCCGAGAGAACATCCAGGTCACCCGGGCCATCCGCCTGACGGGCTCCAACCCCATCGCGACCTACGTGCATCACGACAAGACCAAGGGCGCAGCCGTCGAGCTGGCCGGCGATGCCTCCAACGCGCTGGACGCGGGCTTCAAGGTCGCGGTCCAGACCGTGTCGAACCCGCCGCAGTTCATCGCGAAGGACGAGGTGCCGCAGGAGAAGATCGATCGCGAGATGGAGATCGAGGTTCAACGCGCGCTCAACGAGGGCAAGCCCGAGAACATTGCAAAGAACATCGCCATGGGCCGCATCAACAAGGAGTACCTCAAACAGGTGGTCCTGCTCGAACAGCCGTTCTATGCGGACGCCGCCAAATCGGTCGCGCAGTACCTCCAGGAGGAGGCCAAGGCCGGCGGCGGATCGTTGAGTGTGAAGTCGTTCACCTATCTCGCCGTCGGCGGAGGGTCTTAATCCTCCGATGATCGAGCGTCGCCCCTTCAAGCGCGTGCTCGTCAAGCTCAGCGGCGAAGCCCTCGCGGGCGGTCTGGGCGCGGGTCTCGACTCGGAGACCCTGGCCTACATCGCCCGCGAACTGGCCTCCGTCCACTCGAAGGGCGTGGAGGTGGCGGTCGTGGTCGGGGGCGGCAACTTCATCCGTGGAGACGTGTTCTCCTCGGAGGGAGGCATCGACCGCACCGTCGCCGACCAGATGGGCATGCTCGGCACCCTGATCAACGCCCTGGCCCTCCAATCGGCGATCGAGAGCGCGGGGGTCCCCACGCGGGTCCAGTCGGCGATCGAGGTGAGCCAGGTCGCGGAGAGCTTCATCCGCAGGCGCGCGATCCGCCACCTCGAAAAGGGCCGCGTCGTCGTGTTCGCGGCCGGAACGGGCAACCCATACTTCACCACGGATACCGCGGCGGTCCTGCGGGCCCTCGAGATCGAGGCGGGTTGCCTCATCAAGGCCACGAAGGTGGACGGCGTGTACGACAAGGACCCGAACAAGCACGAGGGGGCGACCCGGTTCGAGACCGTGCAGTTCACCGAGGCGATCAGCCGCCGCCTGGCGGTGATGGACCAGACCGCTTTCACGATGTGCCGGGAGCACCGCCTTCCGATCATCGTGTTAGACTTCAACACTCCCGGATCCATGGTCCGGGCCGTCCAGGGAGAGCCTGTGGGCACTCTCGTAGGGGGTGAATGATGACGCCAGATCAGATGCTGAAAGATGGAGACCACCGCATGCAGCAAGCCATCGAGGCGATGCTGCACGACTTCGCGAGCTACCGCACCGGACGGGCGAATCCCGCCGTCCTCGAGCGCGTTCACGTCGAGTACTACGGCGTCGAGACGCCGATGAACCAGATCGCCAACATCAGCATCCCCGAGCCGCGCCAACTGATGATCACGCCGTACGACAAGTCGTCGCTCGCCAACATCGAGCGGGCGATCCTCAAGAGCGATCTCGGCATCAACCCGACCAACGACGGCCAGAACATCCGCCTCAACTTCCCCGCAATGACCGAGGAGCGGCGCAAGGAGATGGTCAAACAGGTCAACACGCGCTCGGAACAGGCGTGCGTCGCCATCCGCAACGTCCGCCGCGACGTCATCGAGCACCTCAAAGCCGCTGAGAAGGAGAAGGAGCTCAGCGAGGACCAGCTCCGCTCGTACGAACACAAGGTCCAAGAACTCACCGACAAGCACGTCGCCCACGTCCACGAGCTTCAAAAGCAGAAGGACGCGGAATTGATGGAAGTTTAGGGGAGTGTCGACACTCGACACTCTCCCCAAGCATGTTGGGATCATCATGGACGGCAACGGCCGATGGGCGCGGTCGCGCGGCCTCGGGAGGCTGTTGGGCCATCGAGAAGGCTACAAGACGCTGCGAGGCGTGCTGCTCGACGCCTCCGAGCTGGGCATCCGCTACTTGACCGTGTACGCCTTCTCCGCCGAAAACTGGCGCCGCCCAGAGGAGGAGGTGTCCGGCCTCATGAAGCTGATCGAACGCGCCGCGCGCGACGAGCTGCGCATGATGCACCAGAACGGGGTTCGGGTCGAGGCGACCGGGCGGATCCACGAGCTGCCGTCCGGACTCCAGGAGGCGCTTCGCGAAGGCATCGAGACCACCCGCCACAACACAGGGATCACCTTCACCCTCGCGGTGAACTACGGCGGACGCGCGGAGATCGTCGATGCGGTGCGCACGTTGATCCACGACGGCGTGGAGGAAGAGGACGTCGACGAGGGCGCGATCTCCGAACGCCTCTACCACCCCGAACATCCGGAGCCCGACCTGATCATCCGCACGGCGGGCGAGATGCGCACGAGCAACTTCCTGCTCTGGCAGGCCGCCTACGCCGAACTCTACGTGACCGACACCCCGTGGCCCGAGTTCGGCAGAAAGGAGCTGGAAGCCGCTCTCGAGGCCTACGCCAAACGCACGCGCAAGTTCGGCGCCGTCGTGGAGTAACCGATTCCCGATTCCCGGGTGCCACGCCCGCCAGACGGGCGTGCCATCCTACCCCCCGAACACCATGGCCGATCCGAAGTGGCCGGTCGCTCCCACCAGAAACGAAGCCAGGGCCAGCAACAGCCAATAGCCCCGGCTCGACAACGGACCGCGACGTCGCCACAGCACCACACCCGCCATCGTGGCCGTCGCGGCCAAGGCCAGCGTCACGTGGACGCGAACGAAGTCGAAGCTGAACCCGAGTCGAAGGAATGCCGCCAATCCGGTGGGCACCACGACCGCCGTGGCCAACGATCCGCCCACCATGTTCCAGAAGCCGGCTTGTCGCAGCGTCGGGTTCCGTCGACCGGCGCCGAGCGCATCGAGGAGCGCTCCGAACAGGAAGAGGGCGATCGGAAAGTGCACCAGCGCCGGGTGGAACGAGTGCGGCGGAATGAGAGGCGGCGGAGCGCTGGGAGTGGCCCTTGGGGCCGGAGTCGGCGGGGCGACCGTCGTCGAATCGGCGGGAGGGTCCCAAGGGGGCGTTTCCGGATGGCTCTCAGGATCGCCGGGAAGGGTGCCCTGACGAATCTCGTCCCCGTTCAACCAGCCATCCTGATCCGAGTCCTTCGACTCGATCGACGCGAGCATCGCGACGGTCAGCTCTCTCGTGTTGTTCGCGCGAAGTGCCGCCTTGAGGTCGAGCCCATAGCTGTTGTGCTGAGGAGGCGTCGTGTGGCAGATGCGGCACGCCGCCGCGCCGGTGGCACTATCCGCCGAGACCTTGTAATGCTCGACGAAAAGCGCGAGAAACTTCGGGCGGGCGTGAACCTGGCCAAACGCGGCAAGCAACGCGATGGTGAGAAAGACCCGCATGGTGCCGCCCGGATTGGAGGGTGAGCGGGGTGCAACGTCGAGGCACCCCGCTCGGGACCCGGGAGGCTATTTGCCGCCGGCGCGAATCGCGGCGGGCGTCTTCACCGACTTGGCGACGCCCTTGGCGTACTCGGCTTCCTTCCCTTTGAAGGAGCCTTCGCAATCGGCGCAGCAGATGTAGTAGCGCACCCCGTTGAAATCCGCGTAGAGACCCGCCTTGTCATAGTTGGCGATCGTCTCGTGGGACACCGGGCAGACCAAGGACTCCTTGGCCGGTACGGCCGCATACTTCTTCATGTTCTTGTCGAAGGTGGCCTTGTTGGCTGCGGTCTCGAAGTAGTAGCGCTGGCCGCCGAACTCGCTCATCCCCTTCGCCTTCATCGCCTCGATGCGGTGGTGGGACACGGGGTCGAACAGGAACACCCCGACCGTCTTGCCTTGGATCTTCTCCGCTTTAAGGGCGCCTGCCGGGTCCTTCTGGAACGTCGCATCGCAACCCGCGCAGCAGAACTCGTACTTGGATCCCGCGAATTCGACCACCGGTCCCTCTTTCGCAGCGGGTCCTCCCATGATCGGGCACATCGTCGGTTTGGCGTCTTGCCCGGGCGCAAGCATGATGAGCGTGGCAAATAATGTGGTTAGCATTCCTCGTCTCCCTCGGCACAAGTCCGTGCCAATGCCTATTCTAACCCTCTCCGAGCGCGGATTGTTCCGGCGGCCTTCAAGAGTCACCCGACTTGCATCGTTGCGGCGAGCCTGCGGCAGAACTCCTCGAGCGACTCGCGAACCGGTCGCATCGGAGCGATCCCAAGCTCGATGAGCTTCTCCGTGGACAACACGCTGTACGCCGGTCTGGGTGCAGCCGTGGGCCACTCCGACGATTCGATGGGCTCGATCGCGACCTCGACTTCGCGCTGTTGGAGCATCTTCGCGTAGGCGGCCACGGTGAGGACCGCGAACTGGTGCCAGCTCAGTTCCTCCGGTCCCACCGCGTGGAGAACCCCTCCTTCGGGGTCCCGCTCGAGAAGATCGGCCAGCACGCGCGCAAGATCCACGGTCGAGGTCGGCGAGCCGATCTGATCGGCCACGACGCGAAGGGACTTGCCGCCCAACCAAGCCCGGAGGATCGCTTTGGGGAACGAGTGGCCTCCGGTCCCGTACAGCCAGGCCGTCCGCACGACGAGATGACGGGGGTCGGCGGCAAGCACCGCCTCTTCGCCCAGCCGCTTCGATCGGCCGTACACGCCCAGGGGATGCGTGGGCGCGTCTTCGTCGTACGGGACGCTCGACCGACCGTCGAACACGAAGTCGGTGCTCACGTGCAGCAGGCGCATTCCGGCGAGCGTGCACGCCCGCGCCAAGTAGCTGGGAGCGAGGGCGTTGAGCTCCATCGCGAGGTCCGTCTCCTGCTCGGCGCGATCGACCTGCGTGTAGGCCGCGCAGTTCACGCACCAAGTTCCCTTCCAGCGCCCGGTCGCGATCTGCGCCACCGATTCGGGGTTGCGAAGATCGAGCTGCGTGGGCGTGGGCGCCTCGACCCGGTAGCCCCTGGCTTCGAACTCTCGAGCGACATCTTGCCCCAACATGCCGGAGGCGCCGACGAGCACGACCGCGAGGGGATTCTCCATCGTCAGCTCGTCACCGCTTCCCCGGCGTAGGCGATGACCGCCTGGGCGAATTCAAGCGTCGTCGCCTGGCCGCCCAAGTCGACGGTCAGGGTTTTGGACTCCCTGCACACCCGCAGTACGGCCGCCGAGATCCGGTCCGCCATGTCGGCCTCCCCCAGGTGGCGCAACATGAGAACGGCGCTCAGCAGCAGGGCCGTCGGGTTGGCGATTCCCTTCCCGGCGATGTCGGGGGCCGACCCGTGCACGGCCTCGAACACCGCGCAGTCGGTTCCGATGTTCGCCCCCGGCGCGAGGCCCAGGCCGCCGACCAGGCCCGCGCACAAATCGCTGACGATGTCGCCGTAGAGGTTCTCGGTCACCAGCACGTCGAAGCGCTCGGGGCGGATGACCAGTTGCATGCAGCAGTTGTCGACGATGACGTCGTCCACCTGAAGGTTCGAATAATCGCGCGCCACATCATAGAACTCCTGGAGGAACATGCCGTCCGTGAGCTTCATGATGTTGGCCTTGTGCACGGCCGTGACGCGTTTGCGGCCCTGTCGGATCGCCATGTCGAAGCTGTACTTGGCGAGGCGCCGGCATCCCGGCCGCGTCACCACCTTGACGGCCTGCGCCATGTCGGGATGGGGCTGGAACTCGATGCCCGAATAGAGCCCCTCCGTGTTCTCGCGGACGATGACGAGGTCGATCTCTTTGTTCTCGAACGGGCCCTTGACTCCCGGGATCGTGCGCGCGGGACGAACGTTGGCGAAGAGGTCGAGCGCCCGGCGCAGGGTCACATTGGCGCTGGAGTGGCCGCCTCCGCTGGGCGTGGTGGTCGGGCCCTTGAGCGCCACGCCGATTTCGCGAATCGCATCGATGGTCTCGGGCGGGACGGGAGGTTTCCCCTTCTCGATGGCCGCCAAACCCGCATCGAGGCGGACCCAATCCGCCTGGAAACCGACCGCCTCGAGGATCTCCACCGTCGCCGCGGTGATCTCGGGTCCGATGCCGTCTCCGGGAAGCAGGGCGATACGCCGTTTGGTCATCGTGTGATTCTGGCGGATTTCCCCATTTCCAAGCGATGAGCGGGCACGATGGCTTGGGCGAAACCGCGGGAATTCCGGCGCGTCCCTTATAATGAACGTATCGCAACGAGGCGAAGACCATGAAACTACTTCGAACAACCGCCATTATCGGGTGCCTGGCCATGCTGTGCTCGGGTTCCATGGCCCAGGGTGGGCTTCTCGGCAAAGACAAGGGGAAGGGGAATCCGCCTCAGAAGTCTTCGCCCCCCCAGAAGTCGCCTCCGCAGAGATCTTCGCCCCCTGAGAAGGCCCCGCCGCAGCGCTCCTCGCCACCGCAGAAAGCGCCGCCCCGCAACGATCCGCCGCCAAGAGGCAACCCTCCTCAGCGCAACGATCCGCCGATCCAGGTCGGCAATTCGGGCCGGGGCGATCGGGGCAACCCGCCGCTGGGACGCATCGATCGCGGCCAAGCCGACACGACTCCGCCCCGAAACATCGGGAACGACGACCTCCTTGGACGGCGCAACGACGATTCGCGAAGCGGCCGGGTCAGCTATGGCACGGTGAACAACGTCAACGTCCGCAATGCGAACCCGCAGTCGTACCGTGGCGGCAGCAGCACGATCATCGACGTCCGCTCGGGTTCGCTCGAGTTCCAGGTTCGGCGGGAAGACAACGTCCGCTACGCCCACCGGTATCGCTCCGGGTACGTCCAGTACGACTCGCGCTGGTGCGACGACTTCTTCTACTACCCGTACTACTCGTTCAACCCGATTCCCAACCAGTGCGTCATCTCGCCCTGGTACTACTATCCGCAGTTGCCGGGCTACCTGTCGTACAACCGGATCATGGTCATCAACACGAGGCCGTGCGTGTTCATCGGCAACGTCTACAACTGGTCGCGTCCGGCGCGATACGGCGACAACTACGGATACGGATACGGCTCGACCCGCTCCGACCTCGACTACGCGTTGGATGACCTGGTGAGCGCCTTCGAGCGCAGCGACCGGCGCGCCATCGGACGCCTGGTGCCCTATCGCGGTCGGATCGACATCGCCCTCGAGGGTCAGTTCGCCTACTCGTTGAACGCCGACGACTTCTACGACATGTATCTCGACCTCGTGCTGTCCACGAGGACCCTCAGCTACGATATCCTCGACGTGCGAACCTATCGCGACGAGGTGACGGTGCTGGCTCGGCACGACTACGTGGATCCGTGGGGACGCAACGACCGCGTGTACCACTACTACCGGCTCCGGCGGGATCGAAACGCCTACTTCATCAGCGAGTTCGGCACCAGCCAGAACCGGTTCAACTACTAACGTCGTTTGTCGTTGATCGTTGGTCGTTTGTCGTTCCGGACGATGGACGACAAACGATCAACGATAAACGACTCAGTGCATTTCCTTGTCGCCGTACAGCGTCTGGACGTACGCGATCTGGCCTTGGTGGTACACGAAGTTCCACCGCGGATAATCCATCATCTCGGGCATCGTGAAGTCCCGGCCGCCATCGTAGGGCAGCCACTTCGTCTCCGCCAACTTTGAATCCGGCATCGACCGGAACATCGCGAAGAGACTCTCGAGGCGGCGGTCACACTCTGCCTTGCAGTCGGCCACGGTCTTCCACTGCTCCTGCTCGCGCTTGATCGCCGCGAACGTCTCCTCGTTCCACTCCGGTTGCTCTTTCCCTTCGATGATGTCTTGGCACCACGTGGGGCACATCGCAAGCTCGCGCGCCTGGTCCAGCACCGAGCGGCCGACTTCCAACGGCGCCCAATCCACCTTGTCCTCGGGGACGGCGGCGGCGTAGCGGAAGGCCTCATCGGCCGCCTTCCGCGTCGCATCGATCATATAGTCTTGAAGTCTCAAGGGATTCCCTCCTTCACGTGCATAGACGTGTGTCTACTATCATAGAGGAACGCCGCCAAGGGAGTCAAGGCCCTGTTGGTCCTTCGTCCTTCGTCCTTAGGCCTTGGGCCTTGGGCCTTGGGCCTTGGGCCTTGGGCCTTGGAAGGGCCCCACTCCGCGCCTCTGCGCCTCTGCGTGAAACCCCTCCCCTTGCGCCCTTTGCGTTCCTTGCGTGAAACTCCCCCGCGCCTCAGCGTGTGCGTGAAACCCACTCCGCGGGCGGCCCCCCTAGAGCTCGATGCCCAGCACGTCGCAGAGCCTCGACAGATCCTCTTCCGAGTAGAACGGAACGACGATCGAGCCTCCGCGCTCGTCGCCGGTGAGGCGCACGGGGGTTCCGAGCCGCTCGGAGAGCGCTTCCCTTACCGCGCGCCAACTTGGATCCACATCCGCAAGCTCCGCGGCCTTCTTGCGCGGCTTGGTGGCCGTCTTGGGGCGAGACGCTTCCTCGGTCTGCCGCACGGAGAGCCCGCGGCTCACCACCTGGTCGAACACCGCCAGGCGCTGGGCGTCGTTGTCGAGCTGGAGCAGCGCTCGGGCGTGACCCTCGGAGATCGTTCCCTTCTCCAGTCCCTCGAGGATCCGCTTGGGGAGGCGCAGGAGGCGCAGGGTGTTGGCGATGGCGGGCCGGGACTTGCCCACCCGGTCCGCAATCTGCTCCTGGGTGAGACCAAACTCCGCGACCAGCTGCTGGTACGCCTTCGCGCACTCCAGCGCGGAGATGTCTTCCCGCTGGACGTTCTCGATGAGCGCGAGTTCGAGGCTGGTCTTGGCTCCCGCCGAGCGCACCACGATCGGCACGGTCTTGAGGCCCGCCATCTGCGCGGCGCGCAACCTTCGCTCGCCCGCGATCAGCTCGTAGCGTCCCTCGGACAAGGGGCGCACCAACAGCGGCTGCAGGACACCCACTTCGCGGATCGAGGCGGCCAGCTCCTCGAGCGCCGTGTCGTCGAAGTGCGTTCGCGGTTGGCGCGAGTTCGGCACGATCGCGTCCAGGGGCGCCTCGGCCGTCGTGGGATCGGTCTGCTCGCCGATCAGTTGTGAGAGTCCCTTCCCTAACGCGCGACGCATGCTTCCAACACCTCGTCCACCAATGCTTGGTACGCCTCCGCACCCTTCGAATCCGGAAATCGAGTCAGCGCCGGTTCGCCGAAACTGGGCGATTCGCTGATCCGAACGTTGCGCGGAATCACTGCCGCCGCCACCTTCTCCCCAAAATACTCCCGAACCTCTTGCGACACCTGCTGCGAGAGCCGGTTCCGGGAATCGTGCATCGTCAGCAGCACCGGCCCGACTTCGAGGGCGGGGTTGATCCGACGCCGTACCATCTCCACGGTCTTCAAGAGTTGGCTGAGGCCCTCCAACGCGTAGAACTCGCACTGCACCGGCACCAGCACCCGCTCCACGGCGGCGAGAATGTTGATCGTCAGCAACCCCAAACTCGGGGGCGCGTCGATCACGATCCACTCGTAACGATCGCGCAAGGGCGAAAGGGCGTCGCGGAGGATCAGCTCTTTGCCGACGGCGCCCAGAAGGACGGGCTCGGCGCCCGCGAGGTCGAGCGTCGCGGGAATGAGGTCCAGATTCTCCGACACGTGCACCAGCGCCTTCTCGGCTGCATCGGTGCCATCGGGCTCTTCCACCGAAGCGCACAGCACCTCGTAAAGCGTCGACTCGACGGCCTGCTTGTCCACCCCGAGACCCGTGGTGGCGTTTCCCTGGGGATCGGCGTCGACGAGGAGCGTCTTGCGGCCGCGACCGGCGAGCCCGGCGGCGAGATTGACCGCCGTCGTCGTCTTCCCGACGCCCCCTTTCTGATTGACCACACCCCACACCGGCACAAGGTCTTCATTATGGCCGGTCAAGCCCCGATTCCCGATTCCCGATTCCCGATTCCCGATTCCCGGCTCCCGTCACGAAAAAGAGCCCCCGCGAGAATCGCGAGGGCGAGTATTTGGAGAGGGTTGGGGTGAAAAGCGTTAACCCCGGAGCAAATTCAGCACGTTCTGGGGCTGCTGGTTGGCCTGCGCCAACACGGACATACCCGTCTGCTGGAGAATCTGAAGCCGGGTCATCTGGGTGACCTCGGACGCCACGTCCGCATCGCGGATCTGGCTCTCGGAAGCGGTCAGGTTCTCCTGGGCGACCCCGAGCGACCTCAGGTTCGACTCGAGGAAGTTCTTCTGGAACGACCCTAGTTCGCCGCGATGCTGCGCCAACTGCCGGACCGCCTCGTCGATGATCTGCATCGCCTCTTGCGCGCCGGTGGACGTGGTGATATCGATGTCGGCCAACGACTTGCCGGTGACGGCCCCGGTCCCCAGTCGGTTGGCGAACACGATCGGCATCGAGTACTGCACGGACTGGTTGCTGTTGCCCCCGATCTGGAACCGCACCGCCGACGCGGTGAGAACGCCGACCTGCGAAGTCGCGGCCGAGTTGTTTCCGTTTTCCGTGAGGAGCAGGCTGTTGCCGTAGTTGTCCGACAGGCGAAGGCCCGACTCGCCGGGTCCGCGGCCGCCGGTGAACGTCACCGTCTGCACGCCCCCCGTGGTCGTCAGCGCCACGTCGAACACCGCATCCACACCCGTGCTCGAAGCGCTCGAGGCGTTGTGCAGGATGTTCAGCGGATCGAAATAGGTGATCGAGTGCTGCGCGCCGAACGTGTTCTGGTTGAGCACCACGGAAACCGGGCCGCTGCCGCTGAGCTGCGCGGTCACACCGGTCGTCGAGGACATCTCGTTGATCTTCGACACGAGCGTCTGCACGGTCTCGGTTCCGTTGGAGTTGAACGAGTAACCGTTGATCACGAACGAACCCGTCGTCGTCACGATCGCGTTCCCGTCTGCGAAGGAGTTGCCAAGCGTGGTGCTGGCGCGCGTGCCCTGGGTGACACGGGTCATCGTGATCGGGCCGCTCACCACAGGCTGGTTGTTGAACGTGCCGCCCACGTAGATGCTCGAAACGAGGTTGGGCGCGGTCACGTTGGCCAGCGCGCCGGCGGTCCCGTCGAGCAGCTTCTTCGTGCCGAACTGGGTCTGGTTCGCGATGCGGTCGATGGACTGGAGCGACGATCGGATCTGCGTCTGGTTCGCCTGGAGGGTCGCCGTATCGACGACCGCCGTGTTCGCGGAGTAGACCGCGAGGCCGCGCATGTCGCGAATCAGGCGCTGGATCTCTTCGAGGGCCCCTTCCGCGGTCTTGGACATGTTGACGGCGTCCTGCGAATTGCGGACGGCCTGCTCGATGCCCTTGATCTGCGTGCGCATGCCTTCGCTGACGATCAGACCCGCGGGGTCGTCGGCCGCGCTGTTGATGCGCAAGCCCGTCGCAAGGCGACCCACGACGCCGGCCATCTCATCCGACGTGTTCTGCAGATGGCGCAAGGCGTTCATCGCAGAAATGTTGGTGTTGATTCTCAGACTCAAGGGTTCGTCTCCATCCTTCCCAGACTGGCGCAACCTCTTGTCGCGCGCTCTGTGTGGAATCTTCGGCGGAATGTGGAACAAACCTCAGGAAGAGTCTCTGCACGGTTGTTGGTTGGTGGTTGGTGGGAGCAAGAAACCGGCAATTGCCCGCATGCGATTCCGGAGCAAGGCGTGGAACGCACCCTTTGGACGGACGTTGCGGCGCGCCCCGGAGAGAACCATGAAACGTCATCAGCCCCCCTTCTTCCTCGCCTTGCTCGCGGCCCTTTCCCTTGGGGGGGTCGCTTCGGCGCAAGGACCCGTACCCGTACCGTTGGCGGGCCCTTCCTCGATTCGCCCCGTCTCCCTGTCTGGAACCTGGAAGCTCCTGCTCACCGACGACTTGCAACGAATCGCGGACCAAGTCAACCTAGGCTCGGTGACGGCTGAGATTTCGTTCCAACCCGAAGGGACCTTCCGCTACGTGGCCCAAGGGTCGCGCAAGGCCGTCTTCCAGGGCAAGTACGAGATCCGAGGCAACGAGTTCCTGCTTGAGCGCCTTCGCCCCAACGACCCTTGGCCGGAAGGGTGGCCCGCCGCCGCCCGCGGCACGATCGACGGAGTCGGACGACTGACGCTCGAAGGACTCGGGTTCGAACGGTCGTTGACGGAGTTGTTTGTAGGGAGTTGGGTTCTGGACGGCGACAAGGGCACCCGATTCGAGCTGAAGAAGGATGGGACCTTCCTCTTCCGCTCCATCGGCTCCCGGGCCGAATCCCGCGGCAAGTGGGAGGTGCACGGCACTTCGCTCAATATCCGCTACACCGAGATCGACGGCGAGAAGGTCACGTTTGACATGCGGAACACCGCGTCGGTGTCCGACGCTGGGGACTCGTTCCTGGTCGCCGGGAGGTTTCGATATGTCCGCATCGTGGGCTGACGTCCGGCTCACAACCTCGCCGTCAAGAACCCGCCCGTCTTCGGCTCGGTCACACCCGCCAGAAACCGGCCGTTCTCGTCGAACAGCGCGAGACGGGCCCGCCCAGTCTCCGGGGCCAGACGCGTCTTGCCCAGGGCGATCGTGCACGTCTTCCCGCTGCCAAGGTCCACGACGGCCATCGCGCCGCCGCGATCGAGGTCCACGGTCGTCCCGTTCCACGTGAGCTTGTTCCCCGCCACGACGAAACCCGCCTTGGCGCAGAGGGCGCCCATCGCGGGCAACGATTCCGGCGAACCGATGATCAGGGTGTCCGAGAGGTCCTCGGGGAGTTCCTTGAGCCCCGGACCGCTTCGCCGTCCGCCAAGCTCGGCCATCCAATCGGGGTGCGCCGGATCGCGATACCGCTTGTTGGGCATGTGGTTGCGGAGCTGGACCGGTGTCTCGTCCGCTTCGGCCCGCCGCAGCAGCCGCTGCCAGGGGTCGAACGAGACGAGCGCCGGCTTGTCTGCAGCCGGGATGCGGATCGTTCCGCCCGCGGCCGGGACGACGACCCGCGTGAACCTCCGCGCGCCGAGGGGGGACTCCAGCATTGTCTCGAGCGTCAGCCGGTATCCCGGACCCTTGAACACCACGTTTCCGACAACCGCCGAGCCGTCCCAGCGCACATCGGTCACGTCGAAATCGGCCCATCCGGTGCGGCGAATCCACTGGTCGAAGAACCATTTGTGGTCGCCTGCAACCTGGGCGACCACCTTCTCGAAATCCTCCCACTCGCCGACTTGCGGCCGCTTGTGCCGGGCCACCCAAGTGCGGCACGCCTCGACCATCTTGTCGGTGCCGATCTCGTTCTCGAGCATCTGGAGCACCATGCCGCCCTTGCCGTAGCCCAGCGCACTCGCCGCGGGGCCGACCGAAGCGCCCCCATCGGCGCAGGAGGCGGTCAAGTAGGCGGGATTGGGCTCCGCGTCCTGAACAAAGGCGAGGCGTTTCGCCTCGCGATCGCCCGCACCACCTTCCCGATGGAACAGTCCGTCGCTGAACACGGCGAAGCTCTCGTTCCACAGCGAGCGCAGGTACGTGTTGGGGATCATCCCGCCCCACCATGTGTGGGCGGGCTCGTGCGCGTCCTGGTCCGGCAACCAGCCGGTGCCGTACGTGGCATAGCTGTAGGCCTCCAGCGCCCCGCCGCCGTAGACGTCGCTCACCACGGCCCCGTAGCCGTTGAATGGCGACTTCCCAAAGGAGCGTTCGTAGAACTCGAACACCGGCGCGAACAGCTCGGTCTGGAGCTTCATCTCCTCGGGCTCCATCACCATGCTCCAGACGCTGTACACGTGGCCTCGGATCGTCTGGCGATACTCTTTGAAGGGGGCCGCCGAAAGGCTGAAGTAGACGATGGGAAGGTCCATGCGCCACTTCGTGACCTTCTCGTTCGCGCCCTCGACGATGGAGACCCGTTCGCCCTGCGCCACGGCTATCCAATCTTTGGGGTGATGCACGGTGACGGAGTACGGCGAGGCCTGCCTGGCGATCATGGGGTACCAGTAGTCGTTGGCCAACAGGACCTCTTTGTCGCTCACGCTGCCCGCGTAGCGGGGCAGGTCCACCACGCCCGCATAGCGCAGGGTGTAGGTAAAGGGCGCGTTTCCTGTGGGCGCGGGCAGCGACACCACGCCGCCGGCTTGGGCGAACCGCACGGGCTTCCCCTTGGCATCCGCGACCGCGCCGACGCGGAACCACGGACACATGCGGACGAGGAAGCTGCCTCCGCTTCCCTTCTCCCTGCGGAAGGTGGCCGTATCGGTGACGATCGCCTTCTTCGCAGGCAGATCGAACCGGACGTCCAGGTCGTGGCGTTCGACCCGGAATCCAAGGGAATCGAGCTCGGGGACGGAGGCGTCGAGCTTCCCGTTGCGCCACCGGAACACCTGTTCGCCGATGTCCTCGCTGGTGAGCTTGGTGGAGAACACCACGAACACGCCCGGCCCCGCCGCATCCTTCAGTTCGATCGCACGCCACCCGAAGCGGCCGGTGTCGTACGCGCCGTTGTGCTTGAGGAAGTCGAGCGCCTTGGACGCGACCACCGCCGGCGAACTCCACTTTGCCAACCCGGCAACATCGCGCTTCTGCGCCAAAGCGTCCAGTTGGGCGATGGGTGCCTGCGGCTGCAGGAGAAGGAGCGTGACCAGAGCGAGCATGCGTTGAGTATGAACGCCCATTGCACCACCCACGCAGACACAGCCATAATAGGCCCGTTCGGCGGAGTAGCTCAGTTGGTTAGAGCACACGGTTCATACCCGTGGTGTCGGCGGTTCAAGTCCGCCCTCCGCTACCAGAACTCTCTCTTGAACTCAGATTCGGCCTCAAACAACCTTGAGAGGCAAATCTGAAATGGTATTTGACAACACGGTTCAGCACTCGGCTGAACTCAATCTCGATCTCCAGATCGAAGACTTCATCCTGCATCACGAAAGCTGCAGGCACTCTCCCCACACGATCCTTCATTACAGGACCTCGCTCAACCACTTGGCGACCTTCACGAAGGGGTTGGGTAAGGCCAACGTGGACGAACTCGATGCTAGATCCATCCGGATCTTCCTCGGAGATCTCCAACAGAGGTTCAAGCCCAAGACCGTCCACGGCATTGCTTCGGACATCCGGGCCTTCCTGCACTTCCTCGTTTCTGAGGGTTCCTTGGCGAAGAGCCCGATGGACAACGTCCCGATGCCGAAGTTGGACAAGACGATCCTCCCGGCGTTCACCTTGGACGAGATCAAGACCTTGCTCAAGGCCACTTCGGGCAAGAGCCCGGTCCAAGTGAGGGACCGAGCCATCATCTTGACGCTACTCGATTCCGGTTTGCGCGTCAGCGAACTGTTAGGAATGAAGGTGGGTGACCTCGATCAGGCTACAGGGAGATTCAAGGTGACGGGCAAGGGCCATAAGGAGCGTGTCTGCCAACTCTCGCCCACGAGCCTGAGGTCGTTTCTCCAGTACTCCCGCTTGCGACGCGGTCAAGCTGGAGAGCCCCTCTGGTGCGGAGCTCGTGGAGCGCTCACGCGTAATGGCGTGAGTCAGATCCTCGGGAGAATCGGAGAACGCACCGGTCTCCACGTGCATCCGCACAAGTTCCGGAGGACGTGTGCGTTGATGATGCTTCGAAATGGGGCCGACGTCTTCAGCGTCCAGTATCTCCTCGGGCACTCCGACCTCACGGTCTTGAAGCGGTACCTCCAGCAAACCCAGGTCGATTACCTCGAGTCCCACAGGCTCAACAGCCCCGTATCGGGGATCTCAACCTCGAACTGAGCCTGATTCTCAAGGAACCGTCCCGACGCCTGGAAATCGGGTGTATCATAGGGACGAAACGAGGGCTGGAGAAGCCAGGAAACGACGCCACTTCAAGTGGGGTTTATCCTGGATTTCTCCAGCCCCTCATTGTTTGTACGGATACCCACACGGATTGGCAAGGACGGAAGAACGAACATGTGTATTGCCCAGAACGAAGTGAGACAAACGCCCCTCGCTTCTAACTGACACCTGCCGTCTCGTTCCGCCGCCAGTAGTCCGCACGCGCTTCGGCGGATGCGCGCACGTAGGCTTCCCGTTGCGCCAGGGCCGCTTCGGGATCGCCGTAGTGGTAGACGGCCGGCGGAAGTCCTTGGAGGCTCCCATGCGGCCGTTCCCAGTTGTAGATTCGCGCCCAGTCCTGCATCTCCTGGTTGGCGCGCTCGACGCTCCAATCGTCGGTGCTCACGAGAGCCTCGCGACGATGGCTACGGTGAAGCCGCTCGATCAGGCCGTTGGATTCTGGGTGCGCCACGCGCGTTCGCACGTCGCGGATCTCGTGGTATCGCACAAACGCCGCCCACTCCTTGCTCTGGAACTGGGAGCCGCGGTCGCGCACGATCGCGACCTTCGGAAAGCCCTGCATCTCCAGGGCCTCGAGCGTGGTCATCGTCACGGTGAAGTCCTCCATCGTCGGGTTGAGCGTCCAGTGCACCAAGAAGCGGCTGTATGCGTCGATGATGTCCACCAGATACATCCAGCGCCCCGACAGCCTCACGTACATGAGGTCGATGTGCCAGATCTGGTTGGGGCGGTCCGCAGGAGCGGGCCGGTTCAGCGTCGGATCGCGCGGAGGATCGGGTTTCACCAAACCTTCCTCGCGAAGGACGTCCAGAACCTGGTACCGCTTGAGGCCGACGATCTCGTCGTTTGCCAGGCGGTCGCCCAGCCGTTTGTAGCCTGTGAACGGCTCCTTGGAGGCGTGCTCGCACACCAGCCGCTTCTCGTCCGGAGTGGGTGCCGGCACCCGCTTGCCGCGCGGTCCCCGCGGAGCCGGTTCGGCCTTGCGCCGATAGCGATAGTAGCTGGCGGCGGGAACCCCGATCTGCTCCAAGATCTTGCGCACAGGCATATGAGTGCGCTTCCTCGCGAGCTGGACCGCCTCGACGATGCGGGAGCGCTGCTCGGCGGTTTTGCAGCTTCCAGGAGCTAGGGCCAGAGCCCCTTTTTTAGCTTCAGGTTCTCCTCCGCAATCTCCGCGATGATCCCCTTGAGTCGCTGGATCTCCGCCTCCGCATTCGTTGGATCCTTCGATTGGGGGCGGCGTTGCTTCTGGGGAGTCAGGGCCTCCACCGCCGCCTGTTTGATCTTGTTCTCCCACTCGTAGAACAGCGTCGGGGCAATGTCGTGCTTGCGGCACACGCCGCTCACCGACGCGCCCCCCTTGCGCACCTCGTCCACGATCGCCAATTTCTGCTGCGCCGTCCAGCGCCGCCTCGAGTCCTTCGACATCCTTGCACCTGCCTTGCTTCATTTTGCCCTCTCGGGCGTCAGTTAGCTGGGAAGGCAAACTGTCTCATCTCGACTTGGGCAATACAAGGGCTGTCTTCTTTGGAGCGCAGCCTGTATAGGCGTGGAAGGCAAAGAACGTATGATCAACCGAACGTGAATTGCGCACCGACCTCGCTGCATGTACGAGAGAAGAAATGAGGATCAGTCTTTCGGGCAGGCAGTTCGCGTTTCCCCCTTCGTGCGCCTGTTGCGGCGGCTTTCCCCTCACCTACGTGACGGTTAGCGGTGCCGAGAAGAACAAGCTGGCAAGGACTGCTGGTTGGACATGGGACATCCCACACTGTAAGGCCTGCAAGCGCCACATCAAGGCTGCGGACCGCCTTTACTTGTTTGGCATCATCATGCTTGCGCTCTCCGTCGCCGGTGGGGCATTCGGGTTCATCACCAGTCAGCGACCGAGTTTCGGGTGGGAAGTAACCCTTTCTCTAATTGCCTCTAGCGCCGCTGTGTTCTGGCTTCTTGACCTGGTGGTCCGCCGAGGCACCTCTCCTCGTTGCCACGGCGTGACCCGATCGGTTCGGTATCTGGGATCCAATGGCAGCTGCCACACCTTCGATTTCCGATCCGGTGTCTATGCCGCCGAGTTCGCAAGGGCCAACGAGCGCAAACTCGTCAATGTCAGCCCCATCGTCGCATCATTGGTCCGCAACGCGCTTTCCAGCAAGCAACAACTACCTCGACGGATCGTCAAGAGGCGGAACCCACGTTGACCAGCGCAGAGGGGAACTCGGTCAGACCGTTGCCTTTGAGGATGCCTTCTTACTGGGTTCGCGTCGGACTTCCACCAACTGACAATTCTTGTCATAGACGAAGGTGGCCCAAACTCCTTCCCCACCCTGCTTGGTAGGTGGAGAAACCTTGTCTCGATTCAACAGCAGGCCAAGGACAGCCGCCGGTGCGAGGATCAGGGCCCCGAGGAGACCCCTCCGGCTGACCTTATTTTGTACGCGTTCAGAATTCAGGTCCATCTTCATCACCCTCTCCGGTCGGCAAGATTCCGTTTGGACCAACTCACCACACTTCAGGCTAGTCCGTTCTCGTTGCTGATACAACTCTACGGCAGAAGAGCCCGGTAATGCAAGAGCTGGTTATGCAGGGGGACCCGGGAGCTTGGACGGAGTCGTCTGGCACGGGTCGGCCACGTTCCCGGCAAACGGAGAGTCTCTGTGCCCCAGCAAGGGAACGCACCTAAGAAACAAACCCTTGGTTCTTGCGACAACGCGCCGTACCATGTCTCTGGAGGCACCATGGATCGACACAAGTCTTCAAAAGCCGTCACTCCCGATCGCGATGGCGACCAGATCAAGGTCGGTGAGGAAGCGATTCAGGGCGTCATTGCCCGCAGGCTCAAGCGCAGCGGATCGTCAACCGCCTGGGACGACTGGCTCGACAGCGACGACCATGAGGACACAGACGATGACGATCACGACTAGGAGCAACTGAGCACCCCATGCGGATCGTCCCGATTATCAAGGCGGTCGGTATAGCGTGTAACCTCAAGTGCCGCTATTGCTGGTTCAATCCGCTCGATCAGACAAAGATCGAGGTGATGACCCTCGACTTGCTTGAGAAACTTGTCCGGGACTATGCCATAGCAGACGACTCGGGCTCGTACCAGTTCATCTGGCACGGGGGCGAACCCCTTCTGGCCGGCGTCGAGTTCTTCCAATCCGCTCTCAAGCTCCAAAAGCTGTTCATGGCTGAGAACAGGGTCAAGAACGTCATCCAAACGAATGGAACCCTCCTCTCACCCGCCTGGGTCCGGTTCTTCTTTGAGAACGACTTCAAGGTCGGCATCAGTCTGGATGGTCAAAAAGAGTTGCACGACGCGTTCCGTGTCAATCGAAGAGGCCGAGGCTCCCATGATCGGATCATGGCAAACCTGGTCCAAGCTCGAGAGCTGGGCCTCAAGTTCTCCGTCATCGCCACGATCAGCAGCGCCAACGTCCATGCAGCCGACGAGATCTTTCGGTTCTTCGTCGACAACGGCATCACGAGCTTCGGCTTCAACATGGTGTTCGAGCGTGGGCCAGACGGCAAGCCGCTCCCCTTCTCGATCACGAACGAGCAGTACGCCGAGTTCCAATGTCGGATCTTCGACCTCTGGCTTGAGCGAAATGACCGAGGCTTAAGGATTCGCGAATTCGACATCTTGGTTCAGGGCTTGCTCGGCCTGCCGGTCAGGAGCTGCCACCATGCCGGCACCTGCGAGCGGTTTATCAATGTCGGCAGCAACGGCGATGTCTTTCCGTGCGAGCGCTTGACGGATGCGCCAAGGCTTGGCAACCTGCGCGACTCACCACTTGGCGAGATCCTCGAGCAAGAGCCATACACTCGGCATTGCCAAACAACCCAGAGTCTTCCGCAAGATTGTAGGGAGTGTCGGTTCCTCCAAGTCTGTCACAACGGCTGCACCCACCATCGCGTGGATGGCAAGCTCCACTTTTGCGAAGCGAGAAAGACCGTGTTTCGGCACGTCGAGTCGAGGCTCGAAGCGATCCTCGGCGCAAATCCTGGTCTTAGGCCGCTGCGAGTAGTTTCAGCTTGACGCCATCGCCAATCAGGCCATCGAGATCCTGGCCGCTGGCGAAGACGACCGCAAGAGGCTCGATGGGCACATTGGCAATCCATTCCATGGGGTCCTTCTGCTCAAAGTCGTTCTTCTTGAGTAGATAGATGTTGGTCGGCTGGCGCAAGGCCCTCATCGCCTCGAACAGGTTGGGTTCGGCCCGAAGCGTGATTCCGCCTTTGCCGACCGTGAAGCCATGTTTCTTACCTCTCTGGTTGCCATCCACTCGCTTGGCGGTCCTAGCCAGTGCGTGAAAGACGGCGATGATCGCGAACTCCGTGGCGAAGACGCGCTGGGGTCGCGCCCTTCCACCGTGATTGCGCGTGAAGGCAGGCTCGAGCAAATCGGTGATTGTGTCTGAGCCGTGGAAGAGATATTTGTTCTGACTTTGGAGCTCACGTAGGAGTTGGGCGGTGGGTGAGGCGATCCGGCCTCCTTTCAGATTGGCATTGTAGCAAGGTGACCAAGCTTGTAAAGGCCGGTCGCCGATCGGTCCTCCGAACTCCATTTGCCAGCGATCTTGGAAGCGCTTACGCTGCGGTCAGAGATGACAAGTCCCAACCGCAGCGCGAGCGCTGCCACGATATCCCACAACCGAATCGCCGCCATCATGGTGCACATCACCCGCTACAGTTTCCGCGGAACCTCCAGGCTTGCCCATGACGCTGGCGTCGCCAAGTCCACGATCAGTCACCTAATCCGCGGGCTGGGCAATCCCATGTATATCACGGCTCGCCGCGTCGTCAAGTGCCTTGAGCATCACCTGGGCCGCAGGCTCCACCCCGATGAGGTGTTTTCACCCGATGGAACTTATCCCACCCTCTCTGTTTGCAGGCTCTGCGGCTGCCACGGCTGCCTGCCGGACTGCATCTTTCGCGATGACGGCTCAAGACGAACCGAACACGACGACATCGTTCCGGGCCACTGGACCGGCGACGTCGAAGAGTTCCAAATCGCTTCGAAGACCGATGAAGAGGTTGGCACGCAATGAGAGCTCTCAGGCACGCTCGCAGGAGCGACAGCAGCAGCAGCAGCCGCAACAGCAACAGCGCATTATTAGATCTGGAAGCACAACTCGAGCATCTCCCCTTTGACCGGTTTCAGTGCCTCGCCTTGCTTTGGCTCGGCGCCCAAGGCTTTCGACACATCGAATCGCTCGGTCGCCGGTACCGCCGTGGCCGACGGTCCAGGGGCGGAGCAGACTTCATCGCCCAGATGCCTGGATCCCGTGTGAGGGTGGCGATCCAAGTTCGGCACTGGCGCTCTCCGATTCAACGACGGGTTGTCGACGAACTCTGGGGGTTCATGCTTCGCCAAAACTTACCGGCCGGCCTGATCTTGACGAACTCGACACTGTCAAGGAAGTCCATCACAGTGTCCGAAGAGTATCCCGGCCGCCCGATTCAGTTGGCATCTCGGTCCGATCTGGCCGATTCGATGATCGTCCATGGTTTGGGAGTCGAGGACTCGCCAGACGGACCCCGCCTTGACGAGTCGTTCTTTCGTTCACTGAACTCCCTCCGAGTTGCCCGCTCTCTCCAGCGAAACAACTTCGACGGCCTCGGCAAACAACGAAGGGTGCCCCGGCTCAGCACAGCTCCAAATGGCGAGTCAGCCTCTAGCCTGACTCAGGCAGCGCTCGTCGCTGTGGGCCTGGGCATCTTGTTCCTGATCCTGATCTGGCTAGCCGCCGGCGGAGGCCGACCATGAACGAGCTTCGCCCGATCTCGGAGATGCTACCCAGACCTCGCCGGCGCCGATCAACCAAAGGGCTCTCCCCAGACGATGCCTCTCTGAGCGAGCGAGACGAATTGGTGCTCGAACTGGTGCAGGTGGGAATTGGTGTCCGTAAGGCCGAGAGTCTTGTTTCCAGCTACCCGCACGACCAGATCCGCCAGCAGCTTCGTTGGCTGCCGTTTCGGGCCGCTCGAAGACGGGCTTCCCTACTCATTGCCTCGATCGAAAACAACTATGACGAACCGCCTTATGCTGCGGACTAGACTCAAGCTCGGTGCAACCCGTGGCGGAACGACCCCCTTTCCCAATCTGCTTCTCGACAGGCTCATGCCACGATTGACGGACACCCAGTGGCGGTTGCTCTGCGTCATTGTTCGGCAAACGTACGGTTGGAGCAATCCTGACGGAACGCGCAAGACTTCCGATTGGATGTCCCACTTCCAGCTCAAGCGAAGAACCGGACGTCAGAGTGCCGCGATCAGCAGAGCCATCGAGTCCCTGGTTCTCGGCCGATTGATCGTTGTTCGGGATTTGTACGGCAGGCCACTACTCTCAGCTTCGATCCGGCGACGTTCGCATCAGCACCTGTGCTTCAGCCTCCACCCGCGTCTGATGAGCACCTCCCTCATCGCACCTGAGAATGCTCGACCGCGAAATTCCAAAAGCGAAAACAACAAAAGAAAAGTTTACAAAACAAAACAACAACAGCTTGATCTGCAACATGAGGAAAGACACTCGGGTCAATGAGGTTTTGTCCTTTGGTCGGGTTCGATCAAGACACGCTTCTGGTAGCTCAGGGCGTACCAGACGCATTGAAAGAAGAGCTCTGGCTCATCGAAAGATCCCGACTTGATCAGGATGGGTTCGTCACCCGATTGCTGAACGAGATCGACGATCTCGGGCACGGTCTTCTCGACGGCTTGCGCCATTCCGACTGGGATTCGATTCATCTACCGAGCGTAACAAAGAGCCAACTCGCGGGCAAGGCTTAGTCATGTACTTGCCCGTTCCGAACGACAAGGAAGTTCAGCGTTTCAAGCTCTTGTACAAGGAGCGGTTTTCTGTCACGTTGACGGATGCAGAGGCGCTGGACACTGCCACGCGCCTACTTCAACTCTTCTATCTAACAAGTCATGCGATATATTCTCTACGCAAGGAAAAGTAGCGAGTCCGAGGACCGCCAGGTCCAGAGCATCGACGATCAGCTTCGAGTCCTTCGCGAGTTCGCGGTTCGGGCGAAACTGAATGTGGTCTGCGAGCTTATCGAAGCCAGGTCAGCCAAGGCTCCGGGGACACGCCCGGTCTTTGCCGATCTTCTGGGTCGAATCCAGCGTGGGGAGGCCGACGCCGTTCTATGTTGGAGCATCAACCGTTTGGCCAGAAACCCAGTTGATTCCGGACAACTAAGTTGGATGCTCCAGGAGGGAACCCTCAAGTCCATCCGGACCGTTGATCGTGAGTTCCTCCCCGAAGACAATGTTCTGCTGATGGCGGTCGAGTCCGGCGTCGCCAACCAATACATCCTGGATCTTCGCAAGGCCGTCATCCGGGGGATGGAGGGCAAGGCAGCCCGCGGCTGGTACCCCAACCGCCCGCCGCAGGGCTACCGGGTCAACCCGGAAACCAAGGAGATCGAGCCCGTCGAGCCTCAATTCGGCTTGCTCAGGCGAGCCTGGGACCTGCTTCTCTCGGGCGCATTCAACGTCACCCAGATCCGGCAGAAGCTGATCGACTGGGGCTACCCGTATCCGAAACGCGGCTCGCTCGGCAGCCGGCTCTTCTCCGAATCTCACCTCTACCGCATCTTCGACAACCGCTTCTATTGCGGGACGTTCACATTCCGAAACCAGACCTTCGAGGGCAGACATCAAGCGATGGTTGACCCAACCGAGTTCGAGAAGGCCCAGCTCATTTTGCACAAAGGCCTCACGAGACAGCCGAGGAAGCACGAGTTCGCCTTCACAGGACTGATTCGTTGTGGAGGCTGTGGCTGTTTCATCACGGCCGAGTGCAAGACCAAGCACTACAAGACGACCGATCGAACGGCTGCTTACGAATACTACCGATGCACCCGGCGCAGGGGCCCTTGCCACGAACCAAGCGTTACGGGAGCGTTTGTGGAAGCCAGTATCGCCGAGGAAGTCGACAAGCTCAGCATCGACGCTGACTTCGGTCGCTGGCTGCTCGATGCCCTTGAGCGAGATTGGTTTGAAACTCCCGAGCGAGAAGCAAACCACGTCGCCAAACTCGAGGCCCAGATTCAAGCCGGAGAGCAGCGCGTCGCCCGTCTCGTCGAACTCCGAGTCGCGGGTGAGCTGGAGTCCAGCGAGTTCGCAGAGCTGAGAGCTTCGGCACAGGAAGAACTTCTACGCTTGCGCACTCGGCTAAGCGCAATGACCGATCGTGAGGAGACAGTCCGAAAGGCATTGGTCAACGCAGTTCGGTTCAGTTTGGACTCCAAACGGCGTATTGCAGAGGATGATCCGCAGATCAAGCGTGCGGTCGCAACTACCTTTGGGATTCGCTACGTTCTCACTCTGGGACAGCTTCAAATCACGCCCCATCCGCTCTTAGCGCGCTTCTCTGAGTTAGAACCTCCAAAACCACCGCGTCAACGGGTTGGAGCGAGGGCTTTGCAGCCCGGCGCTCCCCTTCGGTGGGCCTTTCGGGACCAGATTCGAACTCTGATAGCAGGTTTGTCTGACGAGGATCTCAGTTTTCCGGATCAAACTCCATTTGCACCGAACGCTGACTTGCCCGAAGTTGGGAGGGCAGCATGACCGAGCAGAGCCAAGCCATGACGGAATACTTCCAATTTCTCTCAGCGAAGGGCAAGCACGCTCGACAGGCAAAGAAGGAACAAGGCGAGGCCACGAGTAAGCCTCCCTTTGGATTCAGGAACGTCAGAGCCGATGGAAAGCTAAGACTCTCTCCGGATCCAGTTACCTTCCCTCAGGCGATGATGGCTCTCCAGATGAGACGGGATGGCTCCACCCTCCGAGAGATCTGCACGTTCATGGGCAAGAGGGGCATGGTGTCCAGAAACGGCAAAATGATCCGCGAGAACGGTATGCACAAGATCCTGAAGACGTTCAGTCGAATTGTCGATACAGTTCTTGGAGATCAGGACTCGTCAGAACCACAAGTTGTAACAGGCGAGTAGCTCCGTCATGAGCTTCCGCGTCGGTCATTTCCAATCCCAGTAGCTCTTTGGCTAGCTTCTTGAGCCCTTCGACTTCCTTCCCATTAGGCGTTGGTAAGTACATATCGATTACGATATCTGCTCCGACTCCTACTTTAAACTCAACCCATTTCATGCAGCAATGACACTAATTGACGAGCCGACTTGAACCCGGTAAAATGGTTGCATCATCGGCGCGAACACTGCGCTTCGACAAATACTGAACTGCTAAACAGACGGCAGGTAGGTACCCCATAAGGGGAGTCGAGACCGTTAATAAGTCTGCCGATGGAGACAATAATGAATTCAAACATTATCTGTCGACCCTTCATTACATTACGTAATGGGGTAGTGCTATACGCACGAGACTGTGGGAAAACAGCTTTCTGTTTTCCAGCAGACCCATCGTATTGGAGAAGAAGGACACAAAAGGAAAAAGCGCCAACCCTCAAGGAAGACGCTTAGACCTTGACGGAAACGCCCGCAGCAATGCGGGTGTTTCTAATTCAAATCACAAAATGCAGGATAAAGAGTTCCGCCGGTTCCATCAACCCTTCCCACTGCATATTCTTAGACTATAGCATTGCAGTTTTGCGTCAAGTGGACAGTTTACACTATGGGTACATCAACTATTGTTACTTGACCAGTCGATCTTGAAAGGGCTTCTATCCTCAGAATGTTTTGAGGTCTTACGCGAACAACAAATCGCTTTCTAACCGATTTACCCAATAGGTCAATTCGTAAAAGGCACTTGTAGTTACCCGCCTTCAACGAAATCGGACTCCAACTGTCTCTTGGCTCAAGTTCGAGATTGTAGCGAACAATTTGCCCTCGTCTAATGGTTCTATCCTCGCGTGAAGGGAACCGATAAACGGCATCGTGTGACTCTTGAAAGAACTGACGAAATACGAAGCGTCCTACACCTGAAATCAGGATTGTTGAGTTATTGAATGTGGTATTCTCGCTGGTTTTAAGAATGACCTGTAAGTGGATCTTGTAAATCTTGCCATCACTAGAAACCACGAAGCCGAGGGCATTCATTGGAGATGCCAGAAATGAGACATTCCTAGTTGGGAAGAACTCTGCCTCTATCCAATCATAAAACCGAAGGTGTTTTACCTTAAGTAGAGTCAGGCAGTAGAGGAATACTAGCAGGACCACGAGTATGATAACGATCTCGATTAGCATGTCTCGATACTCGTATAAATCCTCCGAGATGTCTATACCGCAAAGGCACCCAGAGGAAATTTCACTTTATAGAAAGCAACTCCAACAGGTTGAAGTATTTCCCCTTGAGTGGACCTGCCGGGAATCTTGCAGGTGTTCAGTGCACGGCAAGTCCACCATCGCTCCGGATCCAGAAACCTTCCCCTAGTTGATGCTGGCTTCCAAATGCTACAGGACTGCTGCACATTGCGAGAGGTTTGTTCGCTCATGGCCAAAAAGAGCCTACTATCGAAACGGGGCAAACCACTTCAGCCGAACAGGATGGACAAGGCTCTCAAGACGTTTGCTCATGTTGTTGGAAGAGCTTGAGAATCTCTGGACTCGTGAGAACAAAGACGTGAAGCAGACGGGTCGCGCTTCTTTGTCCGTCACCTCCATCCCAAAGCGTTCATTGACAAGCTTCTTCATCTCCTGAACCTCTTTGTCGTTTGATGTAGGCAAACGCATGTAATATTAGTAACATGGCCTGCGATTAGCTGCCCAGATCCGTTGACTACCTCCTAGCTCTCTGCTACGATGCGCGTGTTCATTAACAAGTCTTTGAGACGAGCTTTTTGGGAGCAAGGATTGTTTCCAGGAAGCTCATCTCAATTTTAGGGATAGCTCGCATTCAGCGACACTGAACTCTCTTGAATTCCTAGGAGGGGATCAAGCAATGCTAAACTCAGATTTCAAACCCGTTCCGCTAGGTCGAGCCATCGAGCTCCTGGGAGCTAATAGGGTCGTGACCGCAGAGCAAGCCAGCAAGGCCTGGGGACGCAAGGTAGTTGAAGCCGACTCTGGCAATTTAAGGCTCAGCGAAGACGTCATTCGAGACGCCGCAGAATCGAACAGGGCCGGAGACAGCGATTATCTATTGATCTACTGCTTGGGCCTTTCTTTGCGCGAGCAACGAGAGTCCCTGGGGTCCGACAGAGAACGTCAACCGTGCTTTTTCGATCAAGGCGATTGGTGGATGGATCCGGAAGACGATGAGTGGGCAACCATTAAGCCGCAGCCAGGCTATCGACTTCTTGACTACAAGCTCAAATACCTCAACTTGAGCTGGCAAGCGCAGGAAAATGAGATCGCAAGGCTTGGGCAAGGATTCTCTCGGGCTCACGAAACCGATGTTGCTGGAGGATGTCTAAGCTACTATAAGGTTATGAGCGAGAATGTGTTGGAGAGGAGGCATCAAGATTCGGACTCGTTTCAACTTGAGCACTGCCTGAACATTGCGAGCGAGCTGAGAGAGGATTGGTATGTCCCACGTCTGTTGGAGGAGGGGCTTCATTGGGGATGTTCGCAATCCAGTTCGCAGGACCTCATTGTTCGTGTCGGGGTTGGACAGTTCCGGGAACCTGGCCTCGTAGTCGGTGGGGCTCACGAGAACACTTCCGGCCCCTACTGCGGAGTTGTCATTGAACGTACCTAACAGCCTTGTACCTTCTCATCTGGTACAACAGCGTCAAGACCGGCGTTTCAGCGTCGGTCTTTTTTAGTCCTATTCTGGTCCGTGTACACCTAACGAGAACGCTCTCCCTGTTAGAGGTTCTAACAACAGGTTTGGTGAGCGTTCTCTTTCAGTGGGCCTTTCGGGACCAGATTCGAACTCTGATAGCAGGTTTGACTGATGAAGAGCTCAGTTTTCCCGATCAAACTCCATTGCACCGAACGCTGACCTGCCCGAAGTTGGGAGGGCAGCATGACGGAGCAAAGCCAAGCCATGACGGAATACTTCCAATTCCTCTCAGCGAAGGGCAAGCACGCTCGACAAGCAAAGAAGGAACGAGGCGAGGCCACGTGTAAGCCTCCCTTTGGATTCCAGAACGTCAGAGGCGATGGAAAGCTAAGGCTCTCGCCTGATCCAGTTACCTTCCCTCAAGCGATGATGGCGCTCCACATGAGACGAGATGGCTCTACCCTCAAGGAGATTTGCAAGTTCATGGCCAAGCGAGGCATGCTGTCCAGAGGGAGCGGCATCGTAGCGATCGTCTGACATGTGAAGGCCAGGCACGTGTCCGATAAACCGTACTGGGGCAGGTTTTCGCCACAGTCGGCCATCAGCTGAACATCCCCAACCCATTCATCACTTAGACCGAGATCGGTGAACCGGGAACGTCGATAGGAGCTATCTTCGGACTCGAATTCAGGAGTTAGGGACTAGCCACAACATTGAGCGGAATCTGGTGTACCTCATACAGGAACGTCTCCGTACCTCCCATGAGCTCAAGTTGCGCGGACGATGCTGACGACTTCGAGACACCGGGTTGAACCAACCACATCGTGAAATCGGGCCGCAAGAGGCGTGCCGCATTCCTCAGTTCAATGAGCTTGTTTTTGTCGCCTTTCATGAGGCGAGAGACACCCGATTGAGCTACAGATTTGTCCTCACGAGCGAGAAGGCGAACGATCATTTTTTCCATTTCATCCCTCCATTTGATCGCTTTCTGTGCCTGACCGCAAACTTCGTACAAGTCTTCAACACGGCTGCCGGGTTGAGCGCCGTGGGAATATTTGCAATGGACCAGGGCCACCTTCAACAGGTCGTCTTGCCGTTTGAGGCAAATGATGTCTGCAACTTCGTTCGGGCCGTCATCGTCAAACACGATCTCCCATGACGCGTCAGCAAGGAACTCCTGAACAGCGCGGTACTGGATCGAATCTGATTCCCGTGTTGCCCCTTGGGACTCCTTCCTTAGGTCCGTTCCAGTCCAATTCCACTCGATGATCTTCGTGCGATCATACGAAGAGCGACTTCCTTTCTTTGGCTGGACCAGCAAACCGCCCTCAAGAACCGCTTCGGCTTCGAAGTAGATGATCGGAGGGTAATTCTCGAACTCATCGATCAGCCTTGAAGTAGCCGTGCCGATCCTGATCGAGGCGACGTCCCCTTCCAATTGCTCGTACCTCACCTCCCTGTTCTCGAACTTGATTTTGAACACTGCACGTTTATTGTTTACTTGCACTGCAAACTTCAAAGAGTCAGTTATTGCGGTTGGCACAACTTCGATGGAGGCATCAAAGACGGCGCACTCGGAGTTGCCGATTCGAATGAAAGCCCTTCTTTCGAGTTCGATGAAGAACTGATCATGCCAATCGACCGACAGGGCCATTAGGCCCGGACGCTCAGAGAGCTCCTGTGGCACCACGAACCAATCGTTGATCTTCGCGATTGTGATCGTCTCATCCAAGAGCTTCTTGCCAACGTGCTTGCACCATGCAACCCAGTGAGAGATGTCGTCAGCAACAAGATATGACCAAAGTCGGCCACGAATAGAGCAGCCCATGGTCGCCCGTTCTCCATCCTCGTAGCCATGGGCAAAAAGATTTGTCTTCGTGCGAGTGCCAGCCTGTGCTACCGTGATTCCCTCAAGAACGTCGGAGCCAGCCAACATCGTAAATCGCACGTTTCGTCCTGTAACGTGCTTGAGCCCAAGATTGAAGAGCACAAGTCGGTTGATTCCGTACACTGCCCGATAGATGTCTTCGCCCTGTATCCGCTCAACGTCATCACCGCAGACTAGGGAGGCCAAGTCCTTTTGAAAGCCTCGGTTGTCGGTGCTGTTGATAAAGAGGAGCTGTCGCTCCTTGTCCCAATGTAGCAGGAAGAGCGCATAGTAGACGTCCAGGGCATCCTTTGCGAGCCCCCATTCGACATCGGATGCCTCCATGACCACATAGAACGCCGTCTGGTGCTCATCACTGATAGAGGGGCCCGCGAACACCTGGGCTTTTTCTAACCACTTTTCGAGTGCCTTTGGGGTCCATTCGTCGCACTTCGTCCGGTAAACAACTGTGCTCATCTTCGGCTGGATGTTCTCGGGAGGAAAGTCGACACCATATGGTTTGAATGTGGCGGAAAACTCAGTCCGCTTCACCTTCGAACCGATGGTCTGGTCTGCCATCTCCTGGATCAGGCGGTTCCAGTCGGCATCTTGGGCGTAGAGGTCTCTCAGTTCATCGCCGATGCCAGACAGGGCGGCATTGGCGATCATCGTTGCCGGCCCCAGCGTGGTGTCCAAGCTAGTCCTAGTAAAGCGCCCGGTGAATTGCAACGTGATTGCGAGGCTCTTGTGAAGATCGTGGAGCGCAGCAACCTTCAACTGAGCGTAGTCGAACCCCTCACCAAGCATATTGTCGCAAAGGATCACGCGAGACTTGCCCGTCTTCATTGAATCTAGGGCGAGCTTGCGGTCAGCCTGGGACATTTGAGAGTGAATGATTACTGGATTTAGGTCTGCTGCTTGACTCGTGTAGGTCGGCAGGATCTGCTTCAGTCGTTCAATCGGGTGGGCACGAGCCATAAGGACGTGGTCGTACCCATCCTTTAGGTCCTCCCGAAGTTGCTTCACGGCTGCATCCGCGATTGCTTGGTCCGAGAGTTCGGGACGGAATTGGAAGATCGGCTTGTATTGAATTGGCTTGAAGTAGCCCTGCTCTTGCGCCTTCCGAAGAGGAAATGAATAGATCACCTTGCCGTCAACTCGCTTTCCGTCGTTGCGGTAGGGAGTAGCAGTGAACTGAAGGACGTGCTTATGCAGAAACTGTGCCTTTAGATGCGACCAGGTGCGTGCCGGAACATGATGAGCTTCATCAATGAACAAGTGGCTGCAAGATTCTGCGATCCGCGCGATGGCGTCTTCGCTACTTGCCACGACTGAGTTAATAACAGCCACGATCACGTTAGCAGGTCCAAACAACTCATCTACGGCAGCGGTCGTCTGAAGGCTTGATCTCATAAGGGCAACGACCGGGCACTGGGCACTCTGATTCAGGTTTGTTAGCTTTTTGAGGAGCCCCAGGCTCGCAAACTTTCCAAATAGCTGATCTCGCAAGACTACGCTCGGGACGATTACCATCACGCGATCGCAGCGCTCACTCACAAGTGTAGCAAGCATGGTTTCGGTCTTGCCTGTCCCAGTAGGCATAACAATCGTGGCTGGCTCGTCCGATACCGTCCAATGAGCATGAATAGCGTGAAGAGCTCCGATTTGAGGTGGCCGCAAGCCGGGTCGACCAAGAGTCTGGTCCTCACGGCAGAATCTGAATGCTTCCTTCCACGAATCCAGCGCATCCTGGCGACACGAAGGTTGTGGTTTGAGAATCCTTACGTTTTCCCACTTGAGTTTTGTGCCCGACCGGCGAAGGAATGGTTCAGTGGAGGTCGAGCGTGCGCCGCTCTCATATACTCGAACCATCCGGCCGACGGGCAGATTAAGCTCTGTCCACGACTCTGTGCCGCTAGACACTGTCTGCGTTTCGGCAGCCCCCTCATAGCCCTCGAAACTAAGCTGGAACAGCTTGCTCTTCCCGACGTGTGCCTCAAGGTGAGTGGCCGCTGGGATCTTGACGCTGGGTACCTTTTCTGTGAATAGCCCTTCCTGACGAGACATCTCTTTCGGGTTACTTTAAGGTGTGATAGAAGTAGACCGTCATGGCGTCGGAGCGGACACATGACCGTATGAGGGAGGCAATCCCGCGAGTGACTCGAATCGTCTTGTTTGACATAGTTTTGTCTACCGACAGTATAGTCCTCTCGATGCCGTTAGTCGACCCCTGGTCGCAGGTCAAAGCCAAGATTCACTTGAACCGAGCTTGCTAATCGTACGATTCGTAGTGAATCGGGACGATTAGGCGTCTCGAGCGAGGGGAATGACGTCGGTACGCGTGGATTGTCGGGCTGCGGAACGGTATGCGGCTGAGGTCGTCGATCCGCTTGTCGTACGATCTTCTCGGTCGTCTGATGACGCCTCCGGAGGTCAGGCAGGTGAGATGGACGACGCACCACGCCACATCTTTCGCCTCTTCGGTACTGACCCTTACGCCAGTTCGGTCTTCAAAGATCTCAGCGAACTCCTTGATTTCGGCCTCGTTGGGAAAAGGAAGTCGCATTTGCTTACAGGTGTAGCACGTCTGAACCCGAATGGGAATCGAACTCCACTTAACAGGGGTAGAACCAAAATGTTGCGCGGAAGAAACTAAAAGTTAGAACTTCTTTACAGGTAGGGCAATTCCGAACCCAACGCGAGTTCGGACCCCATTTGGACCTGTCACTTCGCTTTTAGCAGGTATGTATTGAGTGGGCCTTTCGGGACCAGATTCGAACTCTGATAGCAGGTTTGTCTGATAAAGAGCTCAGTTTTCCCGATCAAACTCCATTTGCAGCAAACGCTGAACTGCCCGAAGTTGGGAGGACAGCATGACCAAGCAGAGCCAAGCCATGACGGAATACTTCCAATTCCTCTCAGCGAAGGGCAAGCACGCTCGACAGGCAAAGAAGGAGCGGGGCGAGGCGACGATCAGATTCAGGAACGTCAGAGTCGATGGAAAGCTAAGACTCTCTCCCGATCCAGTTACCTTCCCTCAAGCCTTGATGGCGCTCCAGATGAGACGGGACGGTTGTGGTCTTCCCCCCAAAAAGTAGGCCATTCTAAACTAGAGACTCCGGTGCCCTGAAAGGGCAAGGAGTGTCATGAAGAAATCGAAGTTCAGCGAGGAGCAGGTGGTGAGGATCCTGCAGGAGGCCGCATCGGGCAAGCCGGTGCGCGAGGTGTGCACGGCGCACGGGGTGAGTGAGGCCACGTTCTACGTGTGGCGCCGCAAGTACGGAGGCATGGAGACTCAAGACGTCAAACGCCTGCGCGATCTCGAAGCTGAGAACGCTGCGCTCAAACGGATCGTGGCGGACCAGGCGCTCGTGATCGACGCGACCGGGAAACTGCTTCGAAAAAATGGCGTAGCGCTTCCGACCGCCGCACGGGAGCGCGGATACTGATGGACCACGGCCTTTCGCAGCGGCAGGCCAGCTCGCTCATGGGGATCTCCAGACGGGCGCTCACCATGCAGCCGGCACCGGACAAGGACGTCGCACTTCGCGAGCGTCTGAGGGCCGTGTGGAGGCCCAACATGGGCTACCGCATGGCTCACTCGCTCATCCGCCTGGAGAACGAGCCCCTCAACGTCAAGCGCGTGCACCGCGTGTGGAAGGAGGAAAAGCTCGGACGGATGAAGCGCTACCGCAAAAAGCGCACCGGAGGCTCGGTGCCTCTGGCCGCGGAAGGCCCCAACCACGTTTGGTGCGTCGACTTCTGCTTCGACTGGGCCGAGAACCGCTCAAAGCTCAAGGTGCTCGCCATCCAGGACGAGTTCACCAAGGAGATCCTGGCGCTCGAGGTCGCGACGAGCATTCGGTCGCTGCACCTGCAAGAGGTCCTGTCCCGGATCATGCGCGAGCGCGGGGCTCCGCAGTTCCTGCGCTCAGACAACGGACCCGAGTTCATCTCGCGTTCGCTCGCCGTGATGCTGGCCAAGGCCGGTACAGAGAGCCGCTTCATCAAGCCTGGATCTCCATGGCAGAACGGCTTTGCGGAGAGCTTGGTTTCCAGGCTCCGAGATGAGATCCTCGGCGTCGAGGTGTTTCACAATCTGGCCGACGCGCAACTCAAGCTCGCGATCTACCGCCGCTACTACAACGAAGTGCGGCCCCATTCGTCGCTCGGCCGAGTCCCACCCGTCGTGGCTGCACGAAGACGGGAGCAACTCGCCCACTGTCCGCCTTCCAATGCGTCAATATCTGAGGGAAGTCTCTAGTTATGAGTGGCCTACCCAAAGGGGGCATGTCAGTTGCCCTCAAGGAGATCGGTAAGTTCATGGCCAAGAGAGGCATGGTGTCAAGAAACGGCAAAGTGATCCGAGAGAACGGAATGCAATAAGATCTTGAACACGTTCAGGCTCTTCGTTGATAGATCCCGTACGGCTCCGGGCACGCTAGAATGAGGCAACGGGGACACGAAATTGCTTTGCTCACTCTTACCAATCGAAACACTCCCAAATCAAATGCACCAACGTTCCCAATAGTAGCCTGCCGTGTTCTTGAGAAACGTTCAACATACAGGAACAAGGGAGCACGAGTGCTGGTGGATAAAGTAAAGATGGCCTCCTCTAGCAAGGATACTAATCGAGATACTCAAAAGAACGGATCAGAAACCGTACTTTGCTTTTCTCATCTTAAAGGCCTTCTCACCGCCTTCCATGATCCTAGTAATGGCCTCACGAACTGGCTTCTTGTCGATTGCACCACTCGCATAGATTTCCCCAATGACACCTGCAGCGGTTGACGTTGACTCAAGGCATACAACAAGCTCTGCATCTCCATTTACTACAAGGTTCGCGTTGTGGCTCGCGAAGATCAACTGCCTCCCCTCCTTTGCCGACCATATCTTCTCGACGAGCGACGAAATGAACTGACTATCGAGGTCATCTTCAGGCTGATCAATCAACAGTGGAGGCCCAACTTGGCCCAGCAATGCGGTGAGTAGAACGGATGCCTGCTGACCTGCGGACGCCTTCCCAAAGGGGATTAAATCTCCAGTTTCAGTTCTAAACTGAAATACGACATCATCTTCCGGACAGGCTCCGATGATTGAAGCGTAGTCTTGGTACTTAAGCACCTCAGCAGCTCGGTCTATTTCTGTGTCTGAAAAGACCCCTCTGAGGCTTTGGAGGGTTAAGGATGTGATGTCGATGGCCTCATGCTTCGCCCCTATGACCTTGTCAAGGTCCTCAACGAAACCACGCCACAGTTGGATCCGATCGGTACTATCAGAAAAGCGTTGGGCCATCTCCTCAAACTTAGCCCCCCTGATGTTTGATCCCTTCAGGACCTCCTGCAACTTCTCGATAAACGGCTGAATGTCCTCTGACACTCCAACATATACGCTGAATCGTTTATCGGTGGCTTGCTCCACACGCCGCGCTTCATCCTTGAGCAATTTCCCTCTCTGTCGTAAGAGACCTGCCCGTTGGTCTAGCAGTTTCGAAAACTCCGAACCAGCTTCTGCCAAAACCTTCACCCTTGCTTCGATAGCACTGAGACGCTGAAGAAGCTTCTTCTCCTCTACCTCAAGAAATCGTATTTGCTTGACTTGAGCCTCACTCTGTTTGCTCCGTTGTTCGAGCTGCACACCGCGTTTCTTGGCAGTTGCGATTTCGCCTCGAACGAGCGCTTCACTTGATGCGAACACGCCTTCGGCGTCGACAAGCTTCTTGAGGTGGACTCCTGCCATTTTTATAGCGTCAGAGGAGGACTTGATGGCGGATTGTGTGGCAGCCACGAGGTTCTCGATTGAGTCCTTGTGCGGGAGATTGTCAAGCACCAATTCACCGTAGTCCGGCCAGGACCTCAGATTGCTATAGACTGTGCGAAGCGTAGAGACTATGCTTTCTAACTCAGATCGAAGCATAGCCAGCAATAACTCCTCTTCCTGGGTCTTGGAGGCTCTGGCCAACTCTGAGCGCTCTGAGTCGGAAAGGCCCTTGAGGCCCTTCCGCGCCTGCTCAAGTCGAGTGCGGATGGACGCAACTTGCTTTCGAGCTGAGGCTTGATCCGCTCTCGCCTGCCTAAGCTGCACCCATCGTGCGTGGGCGCTCGTAGCTGTAACCAAATTCGCCTCTCGGGCTTCCCTCAGACGCTCCTGTTCGTTCTTGATATTTGAGTACAGAAAGGCTCGCACTTGGTCGGATTCGAGGGCAACGGTGCTTAGTTCCTTTTGGCCATATACAGCTATCGGTAGTAGCTCGCGGATCTCATCTTGTGTCGCAGCAAGAAACTCCCCATCTCCGATGCGAAGGTGAATAGCGCCCGAGGTGCTGTCACGCCGGACAGTGTGGAGCGTTCCATCAATCGTTACATCGACTGCGACCATGCCCTTGACGGGCTTAAGCGTGTCCTCAACGATATCTCGCTGCTGCGGGCCCGTTGGGCGGCGTGCTGAAGTCGCGGGCCGACACAAACACCAGCGAACATACTCAATGATTGTCGTCTTACCTGATCCTCTTCCCCCAATTAGAGCGTTGAGCTGTGGGCTGAATTCCTGGTTTAGGTTTCCCAAGAAGGTGCTTGCAGTCAATGCCACCGAACTGATCCAGGTTCCTGTCATACGAGGATCGGTGGTAGAAATCCTGGATTCACATGCCAAACACGCCTGTCTCAGAGCTTCTGCCGTGGGCTCAGACCATTTGATCCAGCTGGGATGCTCACTCAGAGACTCTACGGTGTTTTCGCGGGAGTCATTGGTTTGGATGATAGCGATCTTCTTGTTACCGTAGGCCCTGTCTTTACCATTCAGTTTCTTTAGGTGACCATCTCTCAGTTTTGAGGCGGAACCGTCAACGTATCCTCCAACGCACGGCATCTCTGTGTACTTGTTCGCGAAGCCAGCGCGTATCAGGGTGGACTGGCCGCCATCGCTGACGTTAGGCAAGACAATATAGCGTCCTTTGACACCAGGCACGCCGTCAAGTCGGGCAGAGAGGTCTGACAGTTTCTCAATGGGAAGACGCTTGACTGCAGGGCCCTTTGCAGGAATCTGGGCAGGCAGGGCCAGCCCAAGTGCGGTGTAGGCCTGGTCAAGAAGGGAGTCGGGTAACTCACTGTCAAAGAGGAGCAAGGCTTGACAGGGCACATCGAGGGTCAATTCCATTCCTGGCCAAACGACCAGAGCCTCATCAGCAAACTCCGAGGCGACGATGTGCCTGAGAAGCTTCACGAACTCCAGGTCATGATGGTCCGTAATAGCGACGGCATCAAGCCCGGCGGTCAAGCAATTTCTGACAAATTCTCGGACGAACTCCGTCCAATCACCCGTCGTTTTGAGAGTGGGTGTTCGATACCGCTCGTCTCGCGGGCTGTGCACCTGTAATGCACTCTTGTGGAATCTAGCACCAAGAGACATCGATCTTCCTCAATTTCCGCGAACCATACTCACAAGAAGCATACTCATTCAACCTGAAACGTACCACCTCGTGCTGAGGGGATCAAGCTACTAGCAGGGTGCTGAAGAACGACCTCGAAGAGGTCGCCGACGGTTGCCCGGGGTCGCGCGCAGCGAGACCCCGGGTTCAAAGGGTTGCCCCGGAGCACCACAGCAGGGTGTGCTGAGTCTTGTGTCCATTGCTGAAGGCGATCTGAGACGGCCTCCTGTAGCCCCCTGTTGCGATAAAAGGAAGCGCACATTCTGCGCGTCCAAAATGCCGTGCCTAGAATTCCAGCTCTACTTCCACGAACATTTGAGCCAGTTACCCTTTCGTCGAACTGTCATAACTGGCTGTCCCTTGTGAACTCGAGAACGGTATGTTGTCTTGGCAGGCACGCCAAGTTGTACCATAAACGAAAGGGCTCTTCGCAAGTAAGTAGGTCGTCCAGAGCGACGGTGTCCCGAATCTAGTTGAAAACTTAGTAGTAAGCCCCCTTCCAGGAGGGTAAACCCCCGGTTGAAAACAAGGAGGAACTCACTTGAGCAAAAGCTATCTGAGTACGGTTAGGGACCAGTGGTCCAATTCACGGCGATCTTCGTGACGCTCCTGTTCAATCCGCAGTACAAAGCGCCCTCTCGATCGACATATGTGGCCGCAATGGAATGACCTGAAAACCGGAGAATCGATGAGTATCGACCAGTCGCAAGCACTACCTTCACAATCCGTTGGTTCTCCCAATCACTCCACGAGGAGGCAACGACCAACGCCTCGCGGTCTGCTAGGAACAACACTTGAGTGATCAAGAGGTCCGTCTCGGTTGTGCCAATTACGCGCCCAGTCTTAGCATCCAATCTCGTTAGGTTTGACCGCTGGGCGGAATAGCGATTGGCCGCGTACAACAGCCGTTTGTGCTCCCTGTCTGTCCCTAGAGAACTTATCGGCTCACTCTCCTTATGGGCCCACCGCACTCGGCCAGACTCAACATCCCACGCCATACAACCCGTTCCAGCGGCAACTATGGTGCTATCTTGACCAGCCCAGACGAGACCTCCGCCCACAGGAAGAGGGCATTGTAGGCGCCTAGAACTCTTCGGGTCGCCTACAGATCGGATAAGGATCGCCTCCCCCTCACTGTATTCAGCAAACCGGTCGCCGGATCGGGAGAAGGCAGCATTGTCGATGAATGCGTCCCCTTGCCACTCTCGGACGAGTTTCTTCGACACCGCATCCCACAAGGTCCATCGGTCATCGACGCCCAATGCAAGGACGAATCGTCCGTCACTCGATGAAGTCAAGCAAGTGATTCGTTCCCCATGGCGCCCCACTTCTACGGATGCCCCCTTGTCTGAATCCACCCGCATGATCCGGCCATCGCCGAAACTTAGGCCAGCGAACACCGTCCCAACGTCCTCCGACACCGTCAGACGAGAGAACTCACCTGAGCCAAGGCGCGCCACGACCCGACCAGGAACGGATTGCATTTCGCGCAACGCACAACCCAATAGCGTCAACCCGACCAAAACAGAGATCCAGATCTGTGCCCTCAACGCCTCACGCCCTAAGCACCCTCCATCCCACGGAGATCATGAGTATACGTCAGACATTTTGTTAGTGCCTGAACAAATGTCGAATATTCGCTATTACTTATCGGCGGCATCTGATCGATTCCCCTCAATGGGACACAACGATACGAACCCGAATCACTAACACCGCGCCATATCCCTCCTGGCGGACAAATGCTACACATGGGGTATGGAGTAGGCCAAGAACACCCAACCTTCAGAAAGTCCGCACACCTTATCTTCTGACCGAAGTAATCGATTTCACGATGTGCTTCGAAGAGATTATTGCACAGCAAGAGAAGAGTCGAAGGCTTAGTACAGAAATTCGAATAACCACACTTTGCAAAGCATGCGGTGTGGTCTTCAATCCAATCCTTGCACGTCAGCGGCAAGCCCCGACCGATCCTCTTCTTCAGTCGGTCCTGCAAACACTTTCGCGTACATGTCGCCACCGTGCTGTCTCCCGTATTCATGCACGCATAGAACGAGTTGCAGGCAAAAACGTATCCTTGCCGACACAGTTGCAAGTAGAAGGAACAATCCTTGTAGAGAGGCCCGCCTGAACCCGGGTACAAGCCCAATGGGTCCGCATCAGTGCTTGGCAGAGAGTTGGCATAGCCATACGCAGCCTGTTCTGGCCACAACAGATCCACGGTCATCCACCTGCCATCCTCCGGTGCCTCCACCCTGGCCCTCATATAGATGCCGCCATCGGCTTGTTCCCGGCATCCCAGCGTCCCGACGAAATTGTACTTGGTGGGCGTACTGCCGGTGCGGGTACGCGTCTCGCCATACGGCCAGTAGGTGAAGGAGTCGGTCTTGGTCAGACCGCTGTAGAGCGAAACCGTGCTGCCCAGGGCGTCCGAGGAGTAGAACTTGCGCGTTCCCGAGCGCTTCTCCGCCACCATCTGGCCGTTGATATTCGTGTAACGAACGCTCATTGCCATTTCAGACTTCTCCCATCATATCGGCCAGCATCTAGCTGGACACCACGATCCGCTGCGCTTGTTCTTTCGAAGCGACACCCAAGTCCCTTAACACGCTTTGAAACTCAATCAAGCCCAAAACGCTGAGTCCAAATCCAACCGATAGAGAGGCTACTATGATCACCACTGCGATGGGACGCTTGGGTGGCCGTCCCCTACCCAAGCGAAGGAGCGCAAGCCCAGCTAGCAACGCTTGCCCAATGAGAAGGACCCACCTTGCAGGCGCGAGTTGGGGAATTGTCGTTACTAGTCCCAAAATGTAGGCGCCTTGGGCAAAGTAGAACAGGATGACGCCAATCAGTAACACCAGGATACTGGCTGGAAGTGGGCTCGGTCTTCCCACTACATCGCTCCCCTTCTATTGAGGTCGTCAATAATGCGGATGACGTCCCCGGGGTCCCAGAGACCGAGAGTCGGAGAACCCATCGCACCACCATTACAACAAGTCGATTGACCATAGGCCATTCTTGATCCCTCTGAGCCATCGAACGGAAATGGGAGTGGATTAATCCCTATCGGGTCTGGTAAAGGGGGAACACCGCCGGAGCAGTCCGACGCACACTCCTTCCCCAAACAACCAGTCAAAGTCTTTTGCTCGCAACGAATGTACCAATTGCATGGATCGCCTGAGAATAAGCACTTATTGCACCCAGGGTCAACGGCGACGGACCAACATGGACTTGATCCTGAATATCTATCCTGGAAGTGATCGAACAGACACTTATTGATGCAATCGAAGCACTTTCTTCCCGACGCATCCGTCCCCCACCCGCGGTCAATAGCTAATCTGCACATTATCCATGAGACCCGGCAGAAGCATCTGAGCGCATCGTTCGATGGATCTTTCAATGACTCGTCACAGTACTTTCGCGTTCGATGCCGACAAGGACGCGGATCGACATCCAGACCACGGCGATCAGTATGAGTGACCGGGGAAGAAAGACAATATGCATAGGCACCCCCCATGGGCCAGTACGCATCCACGGTCATCCACCTTCCATCCTCAGGATCCTCGACTCTGGCCCTCATGTAGATGCTGCCATCGACTTGTTCGCGGCATCCCAGCGTCCCGACGAACTTGTACTTGGTCGGAGTCGAGCCGCTGCTGGTCCTGGTCTCGCCATACGGCCAGTAGGTGAAGGAGTCGGTCTTGGTGAGGCCGCTGTAGAGCGCCACGGTGCTGCCCAGGGCGTCCGATGAGTAGATCTTGCGCGTCCCCGAGCGCTTCTCGGCCACGATCTGGCCGTTGATATTCGTGTAGCGAACGCTCATTGCCATCTCAGACTTCTCCCAACATGTCGTCGCCGTCCCAGATCAAGGTGACCATGGGCTTCTCTGGTTCGTGCTCGGTCCTCCTCAGACCATCACCAGCATAAGTGTAGCTCGCCAAGGTCTGGGAACCCGGGTCCGGATGAATCGCCACGACCTTCAAGCGGTTGGCGGGGTCGTAAGTGTTCGTGGTGGTTTGACCGGTCGCAGCTTTCTCATTTGTCCACAGCTCTACGGTCTTGTTGCCGTTGTCGTCGTATTCGTACGAATAGTTCGCGTTACCTTGGACCATCGTGACCAACCGATCCGCCGCATCGTAGGTGTAGGACCTGGGACTCGATCCCTCCTGGTGTTTGACCAAGATGTTGTCGGTGTCGTCGTAGACGAACGTAGCGGCCGCTCCCGAGAGTTGCTGGGCCGTCAAACGATCGCCATCGTCGTAGACGAAGGTCGCTGGCGAGCCGTTCTCGTTCCTCAGCGTTCGGTTGCCGACAGCGTCATACCCGTAGGTAAGCGTTGCCAGCACGCCAAGCAAGTTGGCATCGACCTGCGTAGTCGACCTACCAACGGAATCGTAAGCGAACTTGCGCGTGATCGAGGAATCGATCATGGTCGTCAACCTGCTGTCAGCATCGTACTGCTGCGTCGTAACGATTCCATCCGGGTCTTTAGCACTGGAAGTACGGTTGAGCTCATCGTAGGTGTAGGTGAAGGTCCCGCCGTCGGGATCGACCAGAACCGTCCGGTTGCCGACCGCATCGTACGCATAGGCTTGAACCAGAGATCCGGGGTCGGTCTTGCCCGTCATCCGGCCCGCATCGTCGTAGGCGTAGCTGGTGGCTCCCGCCCAGTCCGTCATCGTCGTGCGCCGACCAACCGCATCATAGGCGAGACTGACGGCGGTGCCGTCGGCGTACTGGGTGACGCTTAGCCGGTTGACGTCGTCGTAGCTCATCGTCATGACCTGGCCCTTGGCATCGATCGTGGTGACGTTGCGGCCGGCGGCGTCGTAGCTGTAGCTCGTGCTCTTGCCAATCTGGTTGGTGATGCTCTTCTGGCGTCCCGCCTCGTCGTAGGTCGTCGTAATCAGCCCGCCTCTTGCATCCTCGATCACGGTCTGCTGGCCCGCCAGATCGTAGGTGTAGCTGGTGCGCCGTCCGAGCGGATCGACGCTGGCGATCATCCGGTTCGAATCCGCCGCGTAGACGCTGGTGTGGACCCGCCCGAGCGCGTCGGTGGTTTCGGTGCGACCACCCGCATCGTTGTACGTGTAGCTGGTGCGGTTCCCAAGGGCATCGACGTTTGCGCTCACCTGGCCCGCCAGATCGTAGACGGTCGAGCTGACGAACCCCATCGGCGTCTGGACGGCCGTCTGTCGCTTCATCGAATCGTAGGTGTAGCTGGTGCGGCCACCCAAGGCGTCCACGCTGGCGATGGCGTCCCGGGCGTTGTAAACCGTACTCGAGATGTTGCCCCGCGCGTCCTCGACGGTCTCGGGCCGACCCGAACCGTCGTAGCTGTAGCTGGTGCGATTGCCCAACTCGTCGACGTTGGCGATCTTCTGCTTGGCCGCGTTGTAGACGATCTGGCGGCTCTTGCCAAGCGCGTTGGTCATCGTCGTCAGATAACTCATGTCGTCGTAGAGGAAGGAGCTGACGTTGCCCAAGGCGTCCGTCACGGTCGCCTGCTTGGCCCAGCGGTTGTAGGTGTAGCTCGTGCGGTGTCCCAGCGGATCGATGACCGCCTGCATCAGGCAGGTGTCGTAGAGGTAGCTCGTCGTCTGGCCTAAGGGGTTGGTGACGGCGATCAGATTGTCGCCATCGTCATAGGCATAGCTGGTTTTGCGGCCCAACGGATCGGTCGAGGTGATGCGCCGGTTGAGCGAGTCGAAGGTGTTGGTCTGCACGCCTCCGTCGGAGAAGATCGTGCTGGCGACGTTGCCTCTCGAGTCGTAGGCATGGCTGGTCCGAAGGCCCCGCGCATCCACCGAGGCCGTCATCTGGCCGTCGCCGTCGTAGACCCAACTCGACACCCGCCCCAGCGGATCGGTCGCCCGGATCCGATTGTTCGAACCGTCGTAGCCGAACGTGGCGACGCCGCCGTCTGGATACTGCAGGGTCGTCAGATTCGAGGAGGCGTCGTACTGGTAGCTGGTGCGGTTGCCCAGCGGGTCGTCCGATGCCGTCAACAGGTTGCGGTCGTTGAACGCCATACTGAAAAGCGTGCCCGAGGGAACGGTGCCCTTGACCCGGCGCCTTTTGTTGTCGTAGGCGTAGGAGATGGTGAAGCCTTCGGGACGCTGCTCGCGGGTGATGTTGCCGTTGTCGTCGAGCAGGTAGGTGGTTTTGGCACCCGATGGATCGGTCTTGACCGAGCCGCTGATCCCCACCGAATCGCCGTAGCCGTAGGATGTGACTCCGGTCCCGGCGGCCAGGGAGACCACACGCTGCTGAGTGTCGTACATGTACGTGGATCGGTAGCCCCGGGGATCCTCAATGGCGTGGAGCATCGTCGTGGAGGCACCAGCCAGCGAGTAGACGTACTTCGTGGTGCAGCCAAGCGGCGTCGTCAGCGTGGTCAAGTAACGCTCGGAGTCGTACTGGAGCGTCCATCGGCGGCCGGTCCAATCCTCCACCGCGTTCAAAAGAGAAGTCGGCCCGCCAGGCGCGTAAATGAAGCTGGCCACGTCGCCGCCGGGCGTCTCGATGGTCTTGAGGACGCCCAGTTCGTCGCCCGTGCCGTAGCTGTAAGTCAAAGCCAAGCCCGCAGGCGTCGTCACCTTGGTCAGCTGGTGACGCGTCGAGCCGGACCCCTTGATCTCGTAATCCATCTGGCCGCCGCCCGGCAGATACTCGGTGAATTTTCCAGACCCCGTGTCGTAAGCCAAGGTCGAGCCGGAGTACATCATGGAATCGGCCGCGTAGGTCGTGATCCCGCCCGAGGTGCCCACCGGCGTGTAGTAGTACAACTTGCCATCGCCGCGCACGATCACCGCCGCATCCGAGGGGTCGGTGATCTTGTTGACGTAGGCGTTGACGCTGGCCGTGCGCCCTTTGCCGAACATCTCGTCGGCGCTCGAGCGGCTGTTGTAGAAGAACTCGATTCGCAAAGCCCCACTCTTGATCTTCAGAGCAATCTCGGGATCGACCACCAACTCCCCGCTCGAGGGATCTGGCACCGGCTGGTACGGATGACGCCAGAGGGGATCGGGGGAGTCTCCAGGTCGGAGGGCTCCTGGGGGGAGAACGGGACTCTCGGGCAATTGGTACGTGTAATCCATGGCAGATTCAAATCAAAGGGTCGGGCACTCGGGCACGGGGACTGGGAACGGCCAGGTGACGTAGTCGGACTGGCTCGGCACGTAGGGATCGCAAGCATCGGGAATCGGGCTGAAGCCCTCTGACGAACAGTAGCTCGATCCGCCGCCGGCCCCACCCATCGTTTTCACCAAGTCGTCGTAGCCGTTGACCACATGGAACCCTCCCCAATCAGGGCGCCCCAAACAATGCGCTCCAAAACAACCACCTAACATTCGTCTTCCTCCAACGCGCTCCGCAGGGCCCCGATCGCCCTGTCAGCGCACTCGCCTTTTCCGTCGGGAAGCCCCCCAAGGAGCAGCTCCAGATCGCGGGGCTCGAGCAGCCGGGCCACCTCGAGCGTCTTGCCCCGAAGCACCTCCGCAAGGACGCTCGCGCATCCTACGGCCGCGGGGCAGCCGTAGGTCTCGTAACCGGTCCGGGCGATGGTCACGCCCTCGACCGCCAGCCACAGCCGGACATAAGGACCGTCGCCGGGAATCCCAAACTGTCCGTAGTGCGTCGCACCCTCGACCGGCCCCGCGTTGCGCGGGTTGTAGAAGTGATCGAGAACGGCAGGACTGAACATCGCTACAGTTTGCTACGACAGAAGTATACAACAGATTACCCGGCAGTTGTCCCGGTATTTTGAGAGTCTCCCTCGGAAAGTGTCTGGAGGTACTCCTCGGTCTGCTTGTGGCCCGGATTGAGAACGAGCGCGCGCTCAAGAAGGGCACGGGCGGCAACCACGTTTCCCTTTTGCAGATGATGCACGCCGAGCATGAAAGTCCCTTCTGCGCAGCCGACGGAGGTCAGAGCTTCGAAGTGCGGCACCGCCTCGGCGAGCTGCTCGCGGGCCACCAACCGCCTGGCCAACACGAGCCGAACGGCCAGCGAGCTGGGATTCCGGTGGAGCTCCGATCTTAAAGCATGAAGATCGTTGTCGTATCCGCCGATCGCTCCGGCATGGATTGCAAGCATCTCGGCCCACATCTCGCCCCCGCCAGTCGCAGTACCGACATGACCGAGCATCTGGTTCGAGGTTGCATAATCGCCCCGCTTGATCGCCGCGTCGAACAGAATCCGCGCGCTGGACAAGTGCTGCGGGGCCAGTTCCAGGGCAGTGGCGAAATGCTCCCTCGCGCCGTTGTAATCGCCGGATTCCAGGCACAGAACGCCAAGGTTGTGCCAAGTCCTGTAACCTTGGATCCCAACATCGATCGAGGTCAAGTGCCCCTCGACGCTTGCAGTGAGGGCCTTGCGGTACTGTTCCTTGGCCTCTTCGACCCGCCCAAGCGAAGTGAGGATTAGTCCCATCTGGAAGTGGAGTTCGGGATCCGGCCCAACCGCCTCGAGCCCCTTCGAGAACATCTGGAACGCCTCGCACTTTCGCCCAAGCTCCCTAAGCGAGATGCCGGCCAATGAATAAGCCTTGCGCAAGATGGACTCTCCGTCGACACACCTTGCGATGCAGCGCTTGAGCCAACGCACGGCTTTCGCATGGTGCGCCTGGTAATGGTGGGTCATACCGATGTTGAAGAGAACAAACGGGTGGTTCGGATTCTCCGAAAAGTCCAGGCGCAGAAGCGTCCAATCTCGCTCGCGCTTCTTTGCCTGTCCGGCCTCGGACGTGTCGTAGCCCGAATGCAACACGTAGGCCGGGCAGCGCTCGACCTGACCGCCATGATTGCGGATGCTGCGCAGGATCTGTTCGTGAATTCGAAACTCGAACGCCGCACCCTCGAAGCGCCTGAAGAGCTTGACATGATCCACCCTGGTCCCAGCGGCCGGACCGCTGTCCACGAACTGGACCGGGACGATAAACCCGGCTACCCCGGGGGCTGCACTAAGAGCTGTGTCGATCAGCGCTTCGCCCGAACTCCATGGCAGCGTGTCGTCGGCATCCATCCAGAAGATCCACTTGCCCGTGGCATGCCGAAGGCTCTCGTTGCGGGCTTCGGAGAAGCTTTCGGTCCAAGGGAACTCGTGAAGCTGGGCTCCGTGTTCCAGGGCGATTTCCATGGTCCTGTCCGTCGAGCCCGTGTCCACCACGACGATTTGGGAGAAGAAAGGCCTGGCACTCTTAAGGCAATCGCCCAGTACCCGCTCCTCATCCTTGACGATCATGCAAAGACTGATATTGGCCTCTCGGGCCCGCAATCCGATGCCCTCAAGAACTTTGTCGGGGTGCCGCGACTCTTTGAACATGATGCGCTCCGAAGCGAGCCCCGACAGATGGGAGGCGTAGCCTATCTCAATGTCTTGAGCCCACTTGGCTCTGAATTTCTGTTCGTTGCGGGCAAGGAGCGCCGCCACATCCCCACCTGAAGCCGTCAGCGTGCTCGAGCCTTCGTGGTGCACGTAACTCCTGGCAGCGACGACAAGCCTGTAGCCTGCACGACGAAGGCGGTAGCACAGGTCGTTGTCCTCGAACGTGCCAAGCCCGAACGACTCGTCGAACTGGCCGACCTCGTCGAACGCGTGTTTGCGAACCGCCAAGCACAATCCGACCAGCATATCGGTCTCAAAATCCTGGGCCGGGCGGGCGGCGAAGTCGATCGCAAACCCTTCGACCTGCTCCAAAGATTCGTAATTGGAGTTGGTCTGCTGGAAGTGTCCGCAGCGGTTCGACATGGCCCCAGTGGCAGCGATCGTTCCCCTGCCTAGTAAAGGTCGCACGAGCTCGATGAGGCCGGCTCTTGTCAAAACGGCATCGTCGTTGAGAAACAGAACGATTTCACCCTTGGCCTTGGCCGTGCCTTTATTGCACGCCGCAGCGAAACCGCCGCGCTGCGCGCTGCGCAGACACTGGAATGGTTCACGCTTGGGCACGCGAAGGCCGGGACAAGGACCGTCTTGGACGACGATGATCTCGCCAAGCAAATCCTTGCAAGCTTCCAAGGAGTCGAGGCATTCCGCGAAAACGGGCGACTGACCACAGGTCGGGATGATCACCGAGATGGCCGGCCACGTATCTGGCTCCAGTCGATGCGGAGTTCGCCTCGCCTCGACAAAATTAGCCAGTTCTGGGGATGCCAGGGGCTTTGGCACGGGTATCCGCACCGCGGATCCGTAGGCCGCTGGATGCGTCGGATGGAGATTCTCAAGCAGGCGATCCCGGTCCCACGCAAGCCAGATGCCTTCCCACCAGTTGGGGACGAGCTCGCCCCGATGGCTCCAAGTGGAGATCTTTCGGGCAATCCTCGCATCCGAGCCGACATAGGATAGATGGTGGATGATCCCGTATTCGCCGTTGAGTTGGAGCGTGCGAGGAGCGTCGTAGTGTCGCAATGCCACATGCGTGGCGCATCCCACCTTGAGGAGGATGAGCGGTTTGAAGCGCTCTCGGGGACGGATCACGTATTCGGGGGACTTCCAATAAGTGTCCCACTCCACATGAACAGCATCGGCAAGATCCCCATCGGCGAGCAGAACAAGGGACCGCAACAGGTTTGGCTCGATGATCTCGTCGCCGTCTGGAATGAGGGCGTGGGAGTACTTGTTGTCGCTGAGCCACGCAAGGGCTGCGCGGCGGTGGTCGTCTTCGGATCTCCAGTCTCCCACTATGACGGTCCCACCTGCTGCCTCGACAATGGCTGCCGCCCCCTGCCAGTCCCCCGCCTCGCCGTGCCAGGGCACGCGGCTGACGATTCCAATGAGGTTCGCGCCCTCTGGCACAAACGACTCGATCGAGGCCGCGAGAAAGTCCGTGTCGTCGTGAAGGCAGTACACAACGGCGATCTTTGTCTTAGGGCGGGATGCCATGAACTGAAGGATACGACATCTTGCGTGCACATCCTTCTACAAATCACTCGGGTTCATCGGAGAACCCGAGCGACTCCCGCGTCGGCAAGATCTCGATACCCCACAGCTCAGAAGACGAGGGCACGTTGCCCGCGCCGTAGAACCGCATGAGCTTCTGGTGCATCGCGAGCGAGCTCTGGTTCAGCAGTTGCTGAACCCGCTTTGGCGGCAAAGACTTGAAGCTCGTGCCGGACCGGTGCTCAACGTAGACGTCTCGGGCGATGGCGAGGCGGTATCCGTTCATAGTAAGCCGCCAAGACAGATCGAGATCGTCGCTTCCCAAGAACAGGGCCTCGTCCAGGAGGCCAACCTTGTCGAGAACAGATCTTCGAAGAAGCAGGCAAAACCCGATGAGAAGTTTCGTGAGCATGGTGCGGCCAGCCATCTCAACCTGAAGTCGTATCCGCAACTCATCGTGCGAAAGGCCCGATCGAGCATCCTGGGGCAAGTGGAATCCCACGTACTGATCGCCCGCGCAGGCATTTGAAACGGGGCCAACCGCCCCGACCTGGGGATCTTCAAAGCGCACCGCAAGGCGCCTGAGCGTGCCGGGCCAAATCATGGCGTCGGGATTGAGAAGCAGCAGATGCTCGCTCTGAGACGCCCGAATGCCAACGTTCGCCCCAGCCGAGTAACCCAGATTGCGCTCGCTCTGGATCAACTGCACGGGCCTTCCCAATGCCAGCGCCCTGACCCGGGCCACGGTGTCGTCCGAGGACGCGTTGTCAACGATGATGATCTCTCCAATCGGGTCGCCGTGGTCGATGCACGCCTCGAGGCACTCCTCGATCGTTGCGGCTGAATTGAACGTCACGACAATCACAGAGCACGACGGAGAATACGTCATATGGGCATCAACACCAAACGAGCAATCATGGGCTGTTGGCATTATCCCTCGGTCACAGCCGGAGATGCGAAGGGCGTTCCGAGCCCCCAGCGGGATGATGGCTCGCAGGGAGCTAGAGTGCCCGACCCACATCCTGGACGCGGCGGTGTGAACGGCCGCTCGCGATCCTCGTCGTCGAGCCGGTGCAGTGAGAAACTATCCTATTTGCTTGAAACTGAGCTCCACTAGGCTACGATTAGTGGTGTATCCTCAATCCAGTGCGCATCAGTTTGTTTTGCCTTGACCCCGTGGTCGCCGATGGAATCGCCTGCCTGTTGTCTAGGCAGGAGTCCTTCACGGTCGTTTCCTGCTCCGGCCACCTCGCCGCGTTGTCCGCGATCTGCGAGGCTCAACAGCCCGACCTGCTCATATTCACGGAGGAGTTCGACGACCCCTCTAGCCGCAAGATGGTTCGCTCCTTCCGCGACAAGGTCAAAGTGTCGACGATGCTCCTTCATGCGCAATCGCGACAGGACGTCGGGCCCGATTACGAGTTCGACATCCATCAAAGCCGTTGGGCCGGACCGACTGCCCTTTTTGACGCTATTCGAGGGCTCGCCTCCGATGTCCCAGCCGGTGTCCCAACGGTCGCGCCGAATCCGGTGGATCCAGACATCGCCCATCAACTTCGCCGCCTCTCAACCCGCGAGAGGGAGACCGCGCATCTGATCAGCCAAGGAATGCCTAACAAGCAAATCGCCGAGAAACTCGGCCTCAGCGAACCGACCATCAAACTCTATGCGGGCCGGCTGTTGAGAGCATTCGAATGCAGAAACCGAGTCGAGTTGGCGCTCAAGCTCCGTTCGGGCGACCCGGTGCACACGCAAGAATCCTAGTCGGACATGAGCTCACGAGGGTTTGTTGTCGCAAGAAGACAACCGCCCCTGAATCATTTAGACCTCGATTCGGGGAGCCAAACCACACCTTCACGTTTGGCGTTCGACGATTGCATAGACTGGGAAGTGCCACATGCAACGTCTCTTCGTGTCGTCTTGGAGTCGTGCCTTGGCGAGCTGTTCTCCGACCCACCTTGGAACGTTGTAGCTGTCCCGGCAATTGCCATCGTGCAAACTGAGCTTGACTCAGACGGCTCTCCCAGTGCCAACTCCATTGCGCTTGTCAAGGCACTCTCTCGGAGTGCGCACTTCGGACAGGTCCTCCTCGACCCCGAGGCAACACACGCGTTCCGAGAACAACCCTCCCGCATGTACAGGGTGGAATCCCTTGGCGAACATATCATTTCGTTCGATCACCCGATCTTGGAGGTTTTCGCCGTCGTTCCTGCCAAGTCGAGAAGCATCTACCCGCCCATCCAGTCGCTCGGAGCCATCCGGCACAACTTCCCTGCCAGCCCCATGCCCTTCGTTGGGCGTATGGACCAGTGCTCCGAACTGATCGCTTCGGCTCGGGACAATCCGCTGACAACCCTCATCGGCCCTCCCGGTGTCGGTAAGAGTAGCCTGGCAAGAAGCGTCGCCATGCAGTGGTTGGACGAGGCCCAATCGGCTTACCTCGTCCGAATCCGGGAAGGCTCGACGCCCGAGTCGCTTCGCGCCGACCTAGTCAATTCCGTGGATCCTGAAGCATCTCCGTCCATCGCTCTCGAGCGGTTACTTGGGCCGGGCCGGACCTTGATTTTGCTCGACGGATGCGACCAGGCGCCGAGGGCTTCCGTCGAACTGATACGGGAGTTGGCTCGCTGCAACAACGCCGCAGTCCTCGTAACCGCTCGTTCGCCGCTTTGCTTGGAACACGAGGTCGTACACGAGGTGGGGCCGCTCTCTCTCCCTGAGGATTCTTCGGAGCGGTCCGCGCTCGAGTCGGAGGCTGTTCGGGCCTTCTTGATGACCTATGAGGGCTTCGAGTCTTCCAGCGACGATCTCCCGATTCACGACGTGGCGCGCATCGTCCAGATGGTCGATGGCAACCCGGCCATGATCGTGGCTTCCGCGATCCAGGTAGCGGCCTACGGGATCGATGCCGTCGAAAAGAACTTGCTGTTCAAGAGCGGCTCGAAGTCCCAAGCATCAAGTTTCTCTCGCGCGTTAGAGCAGACGTGGGGCACTCTCAGCGAATCCGCGGCGACCCTCCTTTCCAGGCTTTCGGTGCTTTGCCCAACGTGGAGAGCTTCGGCGGCGGTGGCCATAGGCGGGCTGTCCGCGACAGAGACACTGGATCTGGTTCGGCAGCTCTCGGATGCGCGTCTTGTCGAAATGATCTGGGAGACGAGCGACCATCTGCGATTTCTCATGCCCCCGGCAGTGATCGCATTTGCGGCGAGCAAACTCTCGCCTGCCGATCGACTGGACTGCGAGGCTCGCCACTTCGACCACTTCCTATCCTATGCCGAGGCAGCGTACTCGCCGGAGGAACCCGAACTCGAGATAAAGCGCCTCCAGCTCGAGTATCCGAACATACGACTCGCGCTGATGCGGGCGATTCAAGCGAGGTCCACGGTAGCAGCCCGTTTCCTTTCTCCTCTGAGCCGCTTTTGGCACCGCAAGAGGAGTCCGCTTGAAGCACTCACTCTGTGTATGGGTGCCTGCAATCTCATGAACAGAGATGATCCTTGGGCTGCCCCAGCCCTCAATGTCCTTGGAACCCACGAGAGTGCCTCAGGCTACGTCGAGAGGGCAAAGGAGAGTCATGAGAAGTCGTTCGAACTAGCAATGGGTCGTTCAGATCCTCTGACGGCTGGATTGGCGCAATCCAATCTCGTGGGAGTGCACAAACAGCTGGGAAACCTCGAGGGCTCCATTGAGGCGGGTGAACTCTCGGTCGAACTGCTGACTGAGGCGAATGACCCGGTTCGATTGGCCAATGCCCTCAACAATCACTCCGCGGTCCTCCACGAGATCGGGCGATTGGCGGAGGCTCAGGATTGTGCAAAGCGTGCCCTAGCCCTCGCCAGGAAGCTGAAGAATCCTTGGTTGGAAGCATACTGCCTCGGAAATCTGGGGGAGGTCGCATTCGACAGCGGAGATTCCCGCAATGCCCTGCACCTATTCTCCGAGGAGCTAAGAGTGGGACTCTCCGTGAAAGATATGCGCAGTGTCGCGCTTGCCGTCGAGGGGTTGGCACGGGTTGAAAAGTCATTCGGTGACCAAGCCCGGGTCAATTGGCTAAGCCGATTCGCTGAGGCAATCCGGGACTCCCACGAGCTCCATCTCTCACCAAGCGCAAGACGCCGTCTCGTCCAAGCTGATTCGGACGACGGTGCCCAATTCGGCGTCGAGTCCTTGGAGAGTCAATTCGACCAGCTATGCCAGTGGTATTTTTAGGAACGCATTCTGTATACTGCCTTATGTAGCGATCTGTTGTCAGGGCAGACCGCCGCTGGTAGAGGAATCGATTGTCGTGAGCGAGCAAATCATCCCGAATACGGTCGTCATTGATCCGAACGATCCCCAAGCCGGAGCCCAAGTGAGTGTCACCGTGACGCTTGACGCGACAGTCGACAAAGAGCAACCTGTAACGATCACGAGCGCTCCTACCGGCTACTTCTCTAGTATTCCCTCGTCTGTCACGGTCCTTGAGGGTCACAGCAGCGTTGCGTTCCAGGCGACATTGTCAACGGGAGCAAGCGGCACGGGCTCCGTCACTGCTTCATGCAATGGCGGCCAAGCGTCTGGTCAATGCACGGAAACGATACTGTAGCGCCCTCAACATTGCGGTGCACTTTTCGATCAGCACCGACAACCGCGTGCGCGCAACCGGCGCCAAACGCAAGACAGGGCCGGCCCAGGGCACCGCAGCCGCGCCGCGCGAAGGCGTGCGCAAGCGCACCTTCCCCGGTCTGCCCAGACTCTACGCCTCCGAGGGGGTGCCGCAGCCCAAAGCTCCCAAACCCGCCGAGCAGCGCGCCTTGGCGCAGATGAAGGTGGCTCGGTTTCGCCGAGGAGGTGCAGAAGGCCAGCGTCGTCAAACGGGCGTGCCAACAAGGAGAACCCAACGAAGCGCCAACCGCGTCCCAAGGGAAGGAGGATTCTCAAAGTGGCAATTGATTCGCGTGTGTCGATCGGTTGCCCTCCTCAGAGGTAGGTGAAGCTCGTCGTCACCGTGCCGATCAGCATCGTCACCAGCCGTCCGCCGCGCCGTGGGTGAACGACATCGGCGAAGAGCCTTCTTTAGCGGTTCAACTCATCCAGGAGCGATTGGTACCCTGGTGGTTTTCTTGCCCTTAGCACATCGATCACGTCACGCTTGACTTCCAGCGATGGAGATTGTGCAAGGATCTTTCTGAGAATTGGCACAACGCTCTGCTGTAACTCCGGCTCGGAGCTGATGAGCCTGATGAGTGAATCTAACACGTCTTCGTTCCCTTCGGGCAACAGGACCGTCTCCAGCTCAAGAACATTGCCACGCACAAATCTAAGCAGATGCGTCTTGACGCGAAGCCTCACTGCTGGATCTTCGTCTTGAACCAATGGCCGAAGCACGTCTCCGTTCTCCTTCGAGCTCTCAAACTTACTGAGAAGCCAGACGGCACCCAACCTAAGCTCTCGATCGGTCGATTTCAAATCGGCCAGAACGAATGGCCGCGCTGCAACCCAATCTCGCTGACCGAGCGCTTCTATGACCGTAAGTCGTTGCGGAAACTCCAGATGAACATCGCTTCGAAGGTAGAAGACCAGCTGATCGGTATCGATTTGTCGAAGTTCTGACAACGCACGCGTCACTGCCTCCTGTGTGGATGCACCTGGCTTGAGCGGTACAAGAGCCTCGCTTATCCGAGAATCGGAGGACTTGCAACTCACGCCAACTAGGCATCCAATCACAACTGCTGCAGCGAGGTACTTCATCATTCTCCGATGTCCCCAATGTACCGTTCGGAGTGTAATTTGATGAGGTTTGAACAGTGATTCTTACAATCGACCCAATCCCGTGAGCGTTTCGCGAACTTCTCATCCCAACAGCTGTAGCAGGCATCCCCACCATACGGGTGGGTACCGGGGTGGCCCCTTGCCCCACACTCTATAATGTCGTCCGCCGACATTGAGCGCCCATTAACTGCTCCGGGTTGGAGGCAAGGCTGCTCTCTCGCGGGCGGCCAAGGCCCAATCTGCGGGCCCGGCCCCGGCCTCGGTGCTATCTCGCCAACCTCATCAGGCGGGGGTCCAAACACGCCATCCCCTGGATGCCCCTTGCATTTCTCGTAGTACTCACGAGCTAACCGATCGCACTCCGCGTAGCACGCAATTGGATTTGAGTCAAAGCGACAGCGATTGCAGTAAGAATAGATATATTCGTTCCACACCTTTCTCTCCCATCCCACACACGAGATTGGAAAGGGCGGTCGCTCTCGGGGCGGTGGAATCATGCGAACAACTGGGGGCATCGCATTGAGCCCGGATGGATCGATCCAAGAGGTAGGATTCCCCCAAACGAGGCCATAGGCAGGCTCTCGTGGCCACAACGGATCCACCGTCATCCACCGGCCATCCTCAGGGTCCTCAACCCTTGCCCTCATATAGATGCCGCCATCGGCTTGTTCGCGGCATCCCAGCGTCCCGACGAACTTGTACTTGGTCGGAGTCGAGCCGCTGCTGGTCCTGGTCTCACCATACGGCCAGTAGGTGA